>JBDOMQ010000215.1:0-7877 GCA_039831725.1 Pirellulales bacterium | reverse complement strand
TGTGTAGTGCTGCTCCAACGATCGGTCCGGTGTCACCAGCTGGTGCTACGCGTGGCAGCGAAGTTGAGGTATTGGTATCGGGCACAAATTTTCATGGGGCACAAGAAATATTCTTTGAGGATGGAATTATTCAGCAGAAGAATATTGAGGCAATCAATGATAAACAGTTAAAGGTAACACTTGTCGTTCCAGATGACGCGCCGTTTGGTAATCACCGTTTTCGTGTGCGCACCACAAAAGGTCTTTCGACGCTTCGTACCTTTCGAGTCGGACCCTTTCCGCAAGTTGCTGAAATCGAGACGAACACCTCGAATTCCGAAATAAAAAACAATACCCCAGACACAGCGCAGGATATTCAGGTTCCTGAGACCGGTGGGCTCACCATTTCTGGTGTCGTTCGGCAAGAAGATGTTGACTGCTACCGAGTGTCGCTTGAAAAAGGTCAGCGATTGTCGGTCGCAGTTGATGCTGTACGACTTAATTACACGCCTTTTGATCCATATATCGATGTGATTAACGAGGCAGGGTTTGTGGTTGCGGCAAGTGATGACCATCCCCTTATGGAACAGGATGCGATCTTGGCGGTCAATGCGCCAGAATCAGGAAACTACTTCGTGAGAATCCGAGAGAGTGCATACGGTGGTAATGCTGCGTGTAGTTACCTCCTTCATTTAGGTCGATTTCCAACGCCGTCCGTTGCGATTCCCCCAGGGGGCAACCCAGAGTCGGAAGTGCTCGTGAAGTGGTTGGGCGATTTGGCGGGAGAATTTGAGTCGAAGATCAAGATTCCAAAGGAATTTCCTCAAGCTTCCTCAGAGATAAGCAAACTGCTGTCGGTTCATCCACAAAAAGACGGTGTTACGTCAGCAGAAGCAGTCCCATTCAGAGTAACCAGCCTTCCTGTGAGCAGAGAGTCAGATGCAAATGATTCGCCGGACGTACAGTCGCGTGTTCCTGCCCCCGCTGCGATTTGGGGCTTGCTCGAAAAAGAAAAGGATACGGACTGGATCAGGATTGAGGCACCGAAGGGCTCAAAGTGGTCAGTCAAAGGATACGGGAGACGGCTGGGTTCACCGATTGATTTAACGCTCAATGCATATCGAGATAACGAAAAGCACACGCGAATAACCGGTAATGACGACTCAGGCGGTCCGGACAGTTTGATGAATGTAACAAGCCCGGAAGAGGGTAGTTTTCTCGTTCGAGTGAGTGATCATCAGGCGCGAGGAGGCGATACTTTTGTTTGGTGGATCGAGGTTGAGCCGGTTGTATCTCTCGTGAAGCTTTCAGTTCCCCCGTCTCAAACAAAATCTCAGAATGATTTGTTTCCTCAGGTTCCACGTGGGAACCGCACGGCTGTAATCCTGAACGCCTCACGCAGTAACTTCAGTGGTGAATTAAAACTACTTTCCGAGAATCTTCCCAAAGGCGTTACTGTGGCGTGCCCGAACTTTCGAAATGGTGCGCCGGGAAGTTTTGTTGTATTCAGTGCGGCAGATGACGCACCGCTGTCTGCAGCGATGGCTGAATATAGTGCTGTAGATGCAGCTGATCAAACGAAGGTGCTTGGTGGGCTGGAGCAGGGTACCGAAATGATTCATGGCAATCCGAATCGTACGCCATGGCGATACAGTCGAAGTACAGAAATGCCCGTCGCTGTTGTGGAAGAAGTCCCAGTTTCTCTGGAGCTCGTCCAGCCTGCCGTTCCGCTGGTTAAAAATGGGAAAGCAGATCTTCTGGTTCGCGTCCATAAGGATGAAGGGTTTGAAGGAAAGGTCCGATTATTCTTTCCCTTTCAGCCACCTGGAATTGGCGCTGCATCAGGAGTTGATGTGCCAGCTGACAAAAGCGAAGTGGTGTATCCGATTAACGCGAGTGACAAGGCTCCGCTTCAGGATTGGGACGTTGTTGTATCTGCAACGGTGACGTTTCAGGGAGAAAACGCGAAAGGTCGTCCGTCCATACGCATATCGTCCCAACCCGTAAAAATCAGAGTGGCCGAGCCATTTGTTCAGGTGGCATTAGACAAGGGAATGACAGAGCAAGGACAGAACACGACCTTCACCGGTACGGTAACAGTCCCGACAGCGTTCACAGGTGAAGCAAAGGCTGTGTTGCTTGGGCTTCCAGCCAAGACAACTGCGGAACCCCTTGTCATTACTTCAGAGAGTAAAGAAATTGAGTTTCCAGTCACTGTTGCAGCGGATGCGCCAGCTGGACGACACGCGAACATTGTCTGCGAAGTGCACGTTCCTCAAGAGGGGCACCAGATTATCCATCGTATGGCTGCAACTGAATTTCGAATTGATAAGCCACTGCCAGCGAAGGTGTCAGCCGCTCCAAAACCAGAGCCACCAAAGCCGGCGCAGCAAAAGAAAAAAATTTCACGTCGTGAGCAATTGAGAATTCAGGCACGGTCGGTTTCGCAGTCCGTCCCAGTCAAGGAATCAAAAGGAGCTGCTCAGTGATAGAGGGAGCTGCAGTAGTTACAGGATCGATGAGATATAGAATTCTTTGGGCTTGTATGGTTCCAGTGCTTTTGTGCACTACCGCAGCGTCTTTGCTGGCTGAGGAAAAAACAGTCAGAGAAATAAAAGTTTTCCCGCCCGCAGTTCGGCTCGATTCAGCCCGAGATTTCCAGACAATTATCGTTCAGGCGACGCGTGAAGACAGTGTGACAGAGGACGTAACACGCTCTGCCAAGATGGCTTTCAAGAATCCGGAATGTGCCACGCTTGAACGGATTGATGGTGATGCTGGTGTTTCCATTCGGCTTTCTCCAAAACAGGATGGTGATACCGTACTGGTGGTTACGTATGGTGGGCATCAAGTCGAACTTCCAGTAAGCGTTCAATCGTCAGCAAAAAAACCTCCGCTGTCTTTTCGTTTGGACGTCATGCCTGTATTTGCCCGCGCTGGGTGCAATATGGGAAGTTGCCATGGGGCAGCTCGCGGAAAGGATGGTTTTCGACTCTCTTTATTTGGGTTTGATCCAGCTGGTGATTACCACCGACTAACGCGTGAAATGCCGGGTCGCAGGATTAATCTTGCGAATCCAGAAGGGAGTCTCGTAGTTCAGAAAGCAGTGGGTGCAGTCCCGCATACAGGTGGGAAGCGTTTCGAGAAAGATAGTGAACTTGCAAATCGTCTTGTTCAGTGGATTGCAGCAGGGGCAAAAGACGATCCAAATGCTGGCAAGGATGCTCCAAAATTACAAACGGTCGATCTTTACCCGCCCACAACTCTTCTTGAAGGTGAACAAGCTACTCAGCAATTGGTGGCAGTTGCTCGATTCTCAGACGGTACAGATAGGGATGTGACAGACCTCGTATGGTATGGATCAAATAATGATTCATCTGTCTCCATCACACCTTCTGGGAATGCTGCAAGTGGTCAACGAGGAGAGTCATTTTTAATGGCTCGATACGACACGATCACAGTCGGCGTTCCCGTAGTGGTTATTCCAAAGGATCTTACCTTTGAGTATCCCGAATCAGAGGGAAATACATGGGTTGATGATCTTGTTGATACGAAACTGAAAAGCCTTCGCATTGCACCATCGAATGTGTGTGATGATGAAACTTTCTTACGTCGGGTGACTATTGATCTTGTTGGTCTTCTCCCAACAGAAGAGGAGAGAAACGAGTTTCTTGCTGACAAGGCTCAAGACAAAAGATCGGAGTACGTTGAGCGATTGCTTGGCCGAAAAGAGTTTGTTGACCTTTGGGTAATGAAATGGGCAGAAATTCTGCAGATCCGTTCAATCAACAACATTGTGGATAAGAAAGGCGCTTTGTTGTACCACCAATGGCTTGATCGTCGTATCGCCTCGAATCAGCCGCTTAATAAGATGGTTCGAGATTTGATAACGGCTTCAGGTGGAACCTTTGAAAATCCTCCGACTAATTACTATCAGGCCGAGAGAAATACGCTGAAGTTAACAGAAAATGTGGCACAGGCCTTCCTTGGAATGCGAATTCAATGTGCGCAGTGTCATAATCACCCATTTGATCGATGGACGATGGACGACTATTACGGATTCGCAGCCTTCTTTTCCCAAATCGGGAGAAAGAGGGCGGATGACCCGCGGGAAACCATTGTTTATAACTCTGGTGGTGGTGGGATGAAGCATCCTGTATCGGGCCAGACGGTAGCCCCAAAATATTTGGGAGGGGCAGAGGCAGAAGTTGCGAATCGAGACAGGCGAGAGGCTGTTGCAGAGTGGTTGGTCTCAGCTGAAAATCCATTTTTTGCAAAACGAATTGCCAACCTGGTGTGGACACATTTTTTTGGCAGAGGCATCGTGCATGAGCCGGATGACTTTCGTGTGAGCAATCCGCCAGTAAACGGCCCGTTGCTTGATGCTCTGGCAAGCCATCTTGTGAAGTCAGAGTGGGATTTCAGAGAGCTTGTCAGGGAGATCGTGAATTCAAAAACCTATCAGCGAGAGTGTGATACGAATGATACGAACCTGCTTGATAACTCAAATTTCTCACATTCAGCCGTGCGAAGAATTCGGGCAGAGGTGCTTCTCGATATTCTCGCTCAGGTAACCGAAACAAAAAACAAGTTCCCAGGTCTTCCTGAAGGAGCACGAGCGGTTCAGGTAGCCGATGGTCGTACATCAACGTATTTTCTAACCACCTTTGGAAGGGCGACTCGGGAAGAGGTCTGTTCCTGTGCAGTGAGTATGGATCCAAGTCTTTCACAGGCACTCCATCTGCTTAATGGAGATGTTGGGAATCAGAGAATTCAGCAGGGTGGCGTCATTGATCGTTGGATTAAAGAAGGGCGACCCGATACTGAAATCATTGACGAACTCTTTGTTCGATGCTACGGAAGATTTCCTCAGGAGCGAGAGCGTGTCGAGACACTCGTAGCCGTTCAGGCCGGTGGAGGACGTAAGCAGGCCCTCGAAGATGTTTTCTGGGCACTCTTAAATTCACCTGAATTTATATTTAACCATTAGTTGCTCAAACTTAGGCCTCGTTTTACGCTGAGCCACGTTTCGAGAATGTAAATCAATGAATAGATATTTCAATCTGATGAAAAGGAATGACCGGGGAGGATTGCCGTATTCGCATACGTGGCAGTTGCTGAATGCTGTGCTCTATGCATTTCTTTTTTCGGCATCAACAACAATGGCGGAGGACAAGCCTCCGACGTACGAAGATCATGTCTTACCAGTTTTTCGTGAGAAGTGTTGTAGTTGCCACAATGCAGATCGGAAGGCCGGTGGACTAGATTTGACGAGCTACCAGCAAATGATGGCCGGCGGTAATTCGGGTGATGTTGTTGCTGGTGGAGATGCTGATGGATCCTATCTATGGCAGGTTGTCAGTCACGAATCAGAGCCAACGATGCCACCCGATGCCGACCGTATTCCTGATGCGATGTTGAAGGTGATAAAAGAATGGATAGTTGGTGGAATTATTGAGCGGGATGGGGCAAAGCCTGTTGCTCAGAAGGCAAGTTCTTCACTCGCTCTTGATTCGGGTTCGATTGTGAAGCCTAGCGGCCCACCGATTATGCCACCTCGCTTGTCACTCGAGCCACGTTTCCACGGACTGCGGCCAACAACAATTCGGTCGATTGACGCCTCGCCACATGGTGATCTTGTGGCAGTTGGAAGTAGCCAGCAAGTTTTATTGTTTGAGCCACGGACACGCGAGTGTATTGGTGTGCTTCCTTTTCCCGAAGGCGAGTGCACAAATATTCGCTTTTCACGGAGCGCAAAACTTCTTCTTGCAGGTGGCGGTGTTGCCGCCAAAAGTGGTCGGGTTGTGATCTGGGATGTTGCCACTGCTCAGCGAGTAATGGAACTTGGAGACGAGTATGATGAAGTATTAGCTGCGGATCTCTCTGCCGATCAACGCCTTGTCGCTTTGGGCGGGTCAGCGAAGGTTGTACGTCTTCTTCAAACATCAAATGGATCCGTAGAGAGTGAAATAACAAAACATACGGATTGGATAACTAGTGTTGCGTTTTCTCCTGACAGCGTCCTGCTCGCAACAGGTGATCGAGCAGGTAATCTTTTTCTATGGGAATCATTCGGTGCACGGCACTGGGGGGACCTAAAGGGGCAAAAAGCCGGCATCACTGCAATTGACTGGCGAGCTGATGGAATATTGTTAGCTACAGCGTCTGAGGATGGCACGATCCATCTTTGGGAAGCTGATGCGGCTAAAAAGTTGAAATCTTGGACTGCCCATGGTGGTGGAACAACCGATGTAAGGTGGCTTAACGATGGTCGACTTGTATCCACCGGTCGCGACCGGAAAGTAAAAGTCTGGAAAGCTGATGGGAGCCTCGAGAAAGAATTAGGAACCCTTCCCGATATCGGCACCAAAGTGGCAGTCACTTCCGGGGACCCTCTGGTAATCACAGGTGACTGGTCGGGCCAAATAACCGTTTATGATCTTGCCAAACCAGCACAGTTGGGGCAGCTTGATTCCAATCCAAAGCCACTAATACAACGCGTCGCGCATGCCAAGCAAGTAACGATTACTGCAAAAAAGAAAGAGCAGGAGGTTTTTCTAGAAAAAGAAAAGGCAGAAAAGGTTGAAGCAAATCTCGTTACCCAACTCGCTGCAGCCAATAAAAGTCTCGGTAATGCGAGTGCCGAGCAGAAAAAAAAGAAGGCTCTAGCAGAGGCAGCTGCTGTTGGAGTGAAGGCAGCAGAACCTCAACTTCTTATCGCAAAAACAAAGGCAAAGAAGGCAAGTGAAATAGTATCGTCTCTGGAAAAGATAGTGAATGATACGAATGAAAGTTCAGAAAAAGAGGTTGCTGGAAAAATTCTGAATTCGGCAAAAGCTACTTTAGAGGAAGCTCAGGCATCGGTCGGACGTGCCGAACAGGGGCTTCAGGAGTCACGAGAGATAAACGCCACTGCTGTAAGTGGGCAGAGGGATGCAGAAAAAAAACTTGCTGAAGTAAATGCACAAGTTAAGAGGCTTAATGAGCAGGTGGAGAATGCAACTGCCCAACGAAAAACGCTCAGTGAAAAACATGCAAGCCTCGTGGAAGAATATAAGGCGTGTGAGAAAATTCTGAAGAAATGGCAAGACGAACTCGCCTTCACGCAGAACGCAAGTCTTGAATCTGAGTGAAATCGTATGGGCTACTCATCTCTGGGCTTTCGACCAGTGTGGATGCCATTTCTGAAACGATTATTTAGGTGTACAGTTGAGGAATGTGACTAGCATTCCTACTTGGCGGATTCACATGTGCATTGCAAGCTTCGCAGAGTTTATCACTGGTAATCTTACTGGATTGCAATATCCGTTTAAGCGTATTACATAATTACGGAAAATGAACCAGCCAAGATCTGCAATCCCGGCTCGTTCATGGTCGGTGATGCCGATGTAGCTTAGTTGCCCTGCGAAGCTGGTTTTTCCTTTTCTGGAAAGTCGCCACGAAGTACTCCTTTGATCGGAGATCGTGATGGGTCTTGTTCCATTTTCTTAATGAGAGCAAGTCCAGAAATCATAATTTCTCTGTGTGCTTCTTCGTGATCAGTGAGGCCTTGATTAGCTGAAAGTCGACTCACGTAGGCCGAAATTTCATTCGTACCAGACTTAAATTCTTCCATGTTTTCTTCGATGATGGTCTCGATCATCTTTCGAAGGTTTGGGGCAATTTTACCAACTGCTGCTTCGAGTTCACCCTCTTTTGCTAGGTCAATCTTTTTTTCCTTAGCTTGAGCGACAATGTCTTTAAATCCCTCATGGATGACGTCGTAAGCCTTCTTCTCAAT
This sequence comes from Pirellulales bacterium, assembly GCA_039831725.1. Classification (GTDB taxonomy): domain Bacteria; phylum Planctomycetota; class Planctomycetia; order Pirellulales; family UBA1268; genus UBA1268. The sequence goes on along the minus strand of JBDOMQ010000215.1, from coordinate 118 downwards.
TTCTTGAAATTCTTTCTCAAAGAAACTAACAAGGAAAGAATCAGCCTGATCAAGAACTTTTGGTAGAGCGTCGAGAATCATTCTTTCACCTCTGTCAACAACCATAGGTGCTTGCGCT
>JBDOMQ010000173.1:0-7937 GCA_039831725.1 Pirellulales bacterium | reverse complement strand
GCGGCAGGTGAGAAAGACCAAGCGACTCAGTAACCTGTGGTTGTGAAGTTTGGGAGACTTTATTCGCTTCCGATGCAACCTGGTCATTGAGAACAGTACGGTCGCCAATCTCACCAGGAAATCCAAAGTAAGGAGTGGCCGCTGGTGTGTTCGTAAATGGTTGAAAAACCACAGCTGTAACAAGAAGTCCAGCTAAGAACGACGTTGCGAAAATAGCGCAAGCTTGCTTCTGTGACATACCCGTCAATCCTCAAATCACCGGCACCACTTTCGAACGCCAGAGTGACAACTTAATAATCAGCAGCGGTAGGACACCGCCTGAAAGACTGGATCGACAGAAATCATCGGAAAAATGATTATCACTTAGAAAATCGATAAAATTTCACAACAGAAGGCTATCGGGAGTAAAACAAGGTAACTCAGGTAGGGAAGAGAGTCTTTCTTGTGCTACGCGCGCTCAAGCTTTGCTGTCCACGCATCAACTAGAATGCCTAAATTCGCATTTCTATCCACACCTTGTCGTGCATCCAAGGAGTGCTCGAGGCATTGTGTAATTTTCTCTGGCGATGCGTTCCAGGTACTGATCGTAGATTCCAAAATATTGTCTACAGGACAGGTTGCACCATGAGTTACATGAAGTTTCGTTCGGAAAAAATCAATTGATAAGTCTAGAACAAGTCGTAGTCGAGTTCGTCGAAGAGAAGGTTCTTTCCCGGCGGCTTCCATAATGCCAATTGTTTCACGTGTGAGATCAACGCCACGGAGAGGGTTTTTGGAGAGCATTTCAAAAAGTTTTGTTCGGAATAATGTGAGCTCTTCGTCGAGGAAGAGCCTTGCTTTTGAGAGGCTCCCCTGAGCAATGCGGGCAATCTCTGTCAATGTTGAGTCCGTTAATTCATCACCATTTTGCTGTTGTTCTGTTTGGATAAGTTGCTTGATGATACCGTCCGCCAGAGGTGAAAAACGTATAACCTGGCATCGAGATCGAATAGTAGGTAGCTGTCTTTCAAGCGTTGTTCCCACTAAAATAATGACAGCTCCGGGAGGCGGTTCTTCAAGTGTTTTCAGTAAGCAATTAGCGGCCTCTTCTGAAAGATGATCTGCGTCGAGAAGAATGGCAAATTTTCTTGACGCAAGTTGTGGCCGTAGAAGAAGTCGCCAACATAAACCCGCGCGTAGTCGCTGCTCAGGAGATCCGATCAAAGACTCGAGAGGAATTGTGGTTCGTTCAACAGGCTTTTGTACGATATCGATATCTGGATGCGTTCCGGCGAGTGCTTGAATGCAGGAGTTGCATGTACGGCAGGCGGTGAGACTGTTCTTTGAATTCTCACACGCTAAAGCCATCGTGAGATGTTTTGCAAACGTAGCCTTGCCGATACCCTCTTGCCCAACAAATAGATAACTTCCTGCAATGCGTCCCGCTGCCTCCACCGATAGAAAACGATTGGCGATCTGGTCATGCCCCTCAATTCCTTCCCAAGACATTAGTTGAGTCTCTCTTTCTAGTTTCCTGTCGTACAGTGCTGGGGATGTCGCAGATCCAGTTATCAGTTGAGGAGGTCTGGAAATGAAGATTGGGTAGCGGCAATGATCTGTGTTCGGACTGTTTCTGCATTGGCTGTTGCGTCAATGAGAATCGTACTCTTCGATTGGGCTTCAATACGGTACCCACCCCGCACCTTCTCACGGTACGTATCGCCTCGGCTTTCGAGGCGATCTAAAGGACGATTCATCCTCGTTGACGCTGTATCGAGATCAATATCAAGAACGAGTGTTAAATCAGGCTGGATGCCACATGTTGCAATTGTACCAACCTCCCGAATGGCTTCAGTATCAAGGCCTCCGGCATGTCCTTGATAGACAATGTTACTCATGAGAAAACGATCGGATATGACCCAGTCACCATTTTGTAAGGCGGGCTGAATAACTTCTCGAACCAATTGAGCCCGAGATGCCATGTAGAGAAACATTTCAGCCTCAGGATCAAGACGAAGCTCCTTCCGGTGAAGCAAAATGTTCCGCACGGCATCACCCAATGGTGTCGAACCAGGGTCATGGCAACAGACAACCCGATGCCCTGCGTGCTCAAGCCACTCGGAGAGTGCGGTGGCCTGCGAGGACTTTCCGGATCCATCTGATCCTTCAAGGACGATGAACTTTCCTGATTTCATGCAACTTCTCCAGCACGTTGAGATAAGCCTAAAATAGTAAGTGGGATACAAAAAAGCCGTTTGAATTACACGACAAACCATTTCATTGCGGTTCGTAACAAATCAATAGTGTACGAGCCATTCGGGGGTTCGACGAAAAACTTTTTTCCCAAAGCGGAGCACATGGAATCGGGGCCGAGTTACGGGCTGTTTTTGATGTTTGCGAGCAGAGGTCAAAGGCTTTGCTGGAATAGACGAGTGCTGACTTTCCTTCGACTTTTCACTACGGCTACACAGTACACGGGGGTTATGTCTGATAATAAAACGAGGTTTTGCTTAACGGCTACGCTGATTCTTCATGTGATAGCTTTATTGTACCGAGATCATTCATTACCTGGGGCGTGGGCAATATCGCTGAGGCGTTGTGGAGAAAATTCTGATTGCACACACTCTTGATATCTGCAGTGTGTTCATTGTTACCTGGCATAAGGTATTTGATTGTAGTAGCTGTTTTTTGTTCATTACTTGTTTTTGTAATGTAAGGTGCATTCAGCATAAAAAAGTTCAAGTGGGATCTGTGAAAAAAAAACGTAATAGAACGTCTGCATGCGTTGCCCCTGATCAATGGTCAGCAAGCAGAAAATCTATTTCCTGTTCGCTGCTGAAGTGGTATCGCAAGACTGCAAGAGATCTTCCTTGGCGGCGTTCTTCGGATCCATACCGTGTTTGGGTTAGTGAAATCATGCTTCAGCAAACCCAGGTGGAGAGAGTAAAGGATTATTTCCATCGTTTTGTCGTGAAATTCCCCACTGTTTTTGATCTAGCGAAAGCAGATGAGGTAGTTGTTTTGAAATATTGGGAGGGTCTTGGGTATTACAGAAGAGCTCGCCAATTGCATGCGGCTGCGAAGCTCATTGTGTCTGAGCACAAAGGTTTGTTTCCCCAAGATGCACGTGCTCTCCGTCAACTTCCGGGTGTCGGGCGGTACACAGCCGGAGCTATTGCATCGATATCATTCGATCTTCCGGAGCCGATTCTTGAGGCAAATTCCCGTCGCGTCTTAGCACGCTTAACTCGTTACGACCGACCCTTGTCGGGAAATAAGAGTGACCAACCGCTCTGGGATGTTGCAGCAGCGATTGTGCCTCATGGTGGTGGGGCAGGGGCATTCAATCAGGCGCTAATGGACTTGGGCTCGATTGTCTGTTTGCCGGTGAACCCTCGCTGTGACGTGTGTCCATTGGCAGATTATTGTGAAGCATATCAATTCGGTAGCGTTGATCGGATCCCAAATGTGCCTTCACGGAAATCAGCAAAAAAATTCAATGAAAAGGCCTATGTTTTATTGCACAAAGGCAAAGTCCTTGTGGTGCGTCGGCAGCCTGGAGAATGGTGGGAAGGGCTTTGGGATTTTCCACGTGTCATCCCTGACCGAATGACAGTACGTAGTCATCAGCGTCGCCTAGGAGTCATTGACTATAGCGTTACAAATCATAAGGTAACCTGTCAGATTCTATCCAAAATGACATTGAAACGCCCGGCGGTTCGCCGGCACCAAAGGTGGCTGTCGCCGCAGGAAATCAAAAAATTACCAATGACTTCACCAGGTCGTAAAATTGCACGATTGGCAGAAAAATACTTTTCTGGAGAAGGTTGATTGAGGTTTGCTCAACAAATCATTCGACAGTGACACTTTTGGCAAGGTTTCTGGGTTTGTCGACGTCGCATCCTCGAAATACAGCAATGTGATAGGCGAGGAGCTGAAGAGGGATCGATGCAACAATTGGATTGAGGAAGTCAGGGCATTCGGGTAGCTCAATTATTTCATCAGCAAGGTGTCGAACACGATCATCTCCCTTACTGACGACAGCAATAATTGGTCCTTTTCGAGCCTTGGTCTCTTCAAGGTTTAGGAGAACTTTTTCGTAGACAGCGTCTTGAGGAATGAGGAAAACACTTGGTGTAAGTGGATCGACAAGTGCGATTGGGCCATGCTTCATTTCCGCTGCTGGGTAACCCTCGGCATGAATATAACTGATTTCCTTAAGTTTGAGCGCACCTTCTAAAGCAAGTGGGAAATTATACTGTCGCCCCAAGTAAAGAAACGTGTTGGCATTTCGGTATCGCTCAGCAATACCACGAACAGTCGATTCGACGCTCAATGCTTTCCTGATAAGTTCTGGAAGTTGTTCGAGGGCATCAATAAACGCTATGCCTTGTTCGTAACTCATGTGGCGCAGCCGGCCAAAGTACAAAGCGAGCATTGCGAGAACAATACACTGGCTAGTAAACGCTTTTGTGCTTGCTACACCAATCTCTGGTCCAGCATGTAAATAGATTCCACCGTCAGCCTCTGTAGCGATTGTGCTTCCTATTGCATTACAAATTGCAAGAGTTGAGTGTCCTTTGCGTTTCATTTCTCGCAGCGCTGCCAGGGTATCAGCCGTTTCACCAGATTGCGTAATTGCGAAGAGCAATGTCCCCTTATCAAGCGGCGGATTGCGATATCGAAGTTCACTCGCGTATTCAACTTCAACAGGAAGTCGTGCAAACTCTTCAATCATGTATTCACCAACAAGTGCTGAGTGCCAGCTCGTGCCACATCCAGTAAGGACGATTCGGTTTATGTTCTGGAGTTGCGACGGAGTGAGATTGAGGCCGCCAAAGATCGATGTTGCATCATCTCGATCAATACGGCCTCTCATCGCTGCTGCGACAGTCTCTGGTTGTTCGTGAATTTCCTTGAGCATGAAGTGGGCATAATTACCCATCCCAATATCATTTGCTTCAAGCGAAAAGGGCTGTACAGTTGGTTCGATTTTTCCAGCATCTCGGTGAACAACTCGAAGCTGTTGGCGTTTGACGACAGCAATTTCATGGTCAGCGAGGTAGACAATCCTTTCGGTATGACCGGCCAGTGGGCTTGCATCACTTGCAATAAAGAACTCGTCGTCACCAACTCCGATAACGAGTGGACTCCCTAGCCTTGCAGCGACCAAGAGATCAGGCTGATCCCGAAAAAGTACCAGCAGTCCGTATGTGCCTCGTAGGTAGCTAATGGCTTCACGAACAGCCATTACAAAAGGAGAGTCTGTGGCGTCGTCAGTCAGTCGCGGTCCCTCTGAAAGAATTTGCTTTAGACAACTGTCGATCAGATGCGCTATCACTTCCGAATCAGTTTCAGACTGGAATACATAGCCTTCCACCTCGAGCCTGGCCTTGATGCTGTGGTAGTTTTCGACGACGCCGTTGTGAACTACCGCCACTGAGGGTCCTTGTCCTCTCGCACAGCCACCCCCAAGATGAGGATGCGCATTGCCATCTGTTGGAGGCCCATGCGTCGCCCATCGAGTATGGCCAATACCAATAGAACTGTCTGGTAGATCTTCAGCAATGAGTGATTCCAAATTGGCGAGTCTGCCAGCAGATTTTTGAACAGAAAGATGCCCTTCATGGTCCAGTACAGCGACTCCAGAAGAATCATAGCCGCGATATTCGAGGCGCTGTAAGCCCTCAAGAATACGTTCACAGGCGCGTCGAAAACCGATATAGCCAACAATTCCACACATAATCGCGTTCTCCGAAACAATAAACCTCGCCGAACCTTAAGGTCGCGTTGGGTTCCAGTGAAATACGTCTTTTCAATTCGAGAGAATATGCGTATTTCTACTCGCTATTGGTGTGGCCTGGGGTCAGCGCAAGTTCACTAGGTCACCCTGTCTAGCAGGTAATACAAATTCTGTACCCTCTTGTTATCAGAGGTTTGTAAAATGAAGTGTTCCGCAGTAATCACTATTCCAGCACGGCTAGCGAGTCAGCGACTACCGAACAAAATGCTTTTAGATGAGACGGGTTACACGCTTATCGAGCATACGTGGAGAAACGCATCTAAAGTATTGAAAGCGATCGATGTTTTTGTCGTCACCGACAGTGACATGATTCAGCAAGAGGTGGAGAGTTTTGGTGGCAAGGCAATTATGACATCTCCCGATGCTACAAGTGGTACAGCGAGAATAGTTGAAGCACTGCCGTCCCTGCCAGATGCTGATGTTGTCGTGAATCTGCAAGGTGATGAACCGGAGTTAATTCCTTCCGCAATTGACGCTGCTATTACCTGTTTAGAAGAATATCCTAAGGCAGATGTGGCTACACTTGTAACTCCTCTCCGCGAAAACGATGCACTTCATGATCCGTCTGTTGTCAAAGCGGAGCTAACGCCTTGGGTAAATGAATCTCTTCCGCAAAAGTTAGTATCACACCCACAGGTTTGGCGAGCAATTACGTTCAGCCGAGCAGCGGTCCCGGCAGCGAGAGAATGGCATGACGATTTACTTAAAAAAGATCCACCTTTATTCTGGCAGCATGTTGGTGTGTATGTATACCGAAGGGCAGTACTCGATAAGTGGACGTGTCTGCCAGAGTCAGCTTTAGCCGAACTTGAGAGTCTTGAGCAGTTGCGGCTCATTGAGGCTGGCATGTCAATGATTGCCGTGGCGATTGAACAGGCAGCTCATGGGATTGATACTGCTGCAGATTACTCGGCGTTTGTAGAGCGATTTCGTAACCAGTAGTCAGAAATTAGTCAAAGGGCCTTCGCGGTTCTTCTTGGCCGGATGACGGTTTCTTTCGATCACGAATTTTTTCTTTTTTTGAAATCCCCTCTAAGTCATCTGGTTGTGCTTCATAATCCAGAAGCTCTGCTTCAGCCATGCTTTGTTTTTCTCGCCAAGGCTTATTTTCTTTGTAACTTCTCAATTCCTTTTTGAGTTGTTCATCGATACCACCGTTTCCAGCATCGGCATCGAGCGCTTTTTGACTAAATTTGCACGCTTTCTTGAAATCACCGCTTTCCGCATATCCAGCTGCTAGCGTGCTGATTATGTGTGCTGCTTTCCACTCAGTTTCTTCACATGCTTTGGTGGCAAGTTTGATTGCTTGTGTTGCATCACGAAGATTGTCATCTGGAGACGTCGCGAAAAGCCATGCAAGGTTGTTGAGGACACCGGAGTCCTCTGGGTGTAATTTTAATGCAGCCTTGAGATCTTGCGCAGCTTTTTTGTGTTCACCGATGGAAATAAGAGCATCACTTCTTCCCCGCAAACTCAAAAAAAGTGTTTTATCGATATTGAGTGATTTTTCAAACCAGCGTATGGCCGCTCGTGGTTGCTTTGCAGCGAGATGCAACATTCCCAGTTGGCCGAGCACAAGTGGATCAGGCGGGTCTTGCTTCGCAATGGTTGTAAAGTCACGAATGGCTGTTGAGTAATCTTCCGCATCAGCCGCCATAAGCCCTCGAAGCTCTAGTGCCGCTGCATTACCCGGTTGTTCTTTCAGTACTTTTTCTAGGTCAGTCGCAGCCGCATCAAGGTTTCCAGATTGCTGCTGAATTCGAGCTCGTAGAACAAGGGGTACGGTTTTCTGGGGAGATATCTCAATAGCCTTATCGAGGTCAGCGATGGCTCCTGGTTGCTCCCCAAGCATCGCCAATACACGTGCTCTTTGAAGCCGCGGTGCTACGGAATCCGGAGTAAGTTCAATTGCCTTATCAAACGCGTTCTTGGCCTCCTCCAGTCTTTCGTCATCATCGAGTTCATTGTCCATCAAGTACGACATGCCAAGAGCTTCGTACACACCGGACTCATTTGGATCTTGTTTCAAAGCGACAATAAAATCTTCACGCGCAGGTCCAAATTCATTACGGAGAAGTCTGAAGAGCCCTCGCGTGCGACGGAATCGAGCATCATTGGGAGCAAGTGCAACGGCCTTGTTATAATGGGTGGCTCG
>JBDOMQ010000016.1:0-7953 GCA_039831725.1 Pirellulales bacterium | reverse complement strand
GGCCTGGACAATGACTTTGCCACAACTGAAGATAACAGGCAGGCTACTCATCAGGTTGAAGTGAATGTGCTTGAGGTGATCTCAAGCCGAGGTTCAGCCATCTTGGCAAAAGACAGCACCGAGAATCTGTACGCCAATACTCAGCCGATTGTCTTTCGCGACCAACAACAAGCACAAAGTACTATCGCCGGCTTTGCAGCCATTGGGGCAACATCTGAAGATGGTGAAAATGCATTACTTGTCGAACGGCATTCAGTAACTAATCGCATCGTCACCGATGAGGCATGGCGGATTAACGGTCTGTTTGATTCATTGCAGAATGAATCATCACCAGTCCTTGTTCGTACAGGGCGAGAGATTTCAGTCGATTTAAATATTGTTGCTGTAGCCGGTGCGTATGAGATCAACGATCAGCAGAACCCAACACTCACCCTGTACAGGGGAGTGACCTATGCATTGAATCTCAATGTACCAGGGCATCCGTTTTATCTGCAGACCACAAACGGGAGCGGTTACCAGTCGCAGCATGTCTACTCAAATGGTTTTGATGGGAATGGTGAGACGACCGGAACCCACACGTGGACGGTGCCGCTCGATGCACCGGACGAACTGTTCTACCAGTGCGAAATCCATGCGGCTATGAATGGCCGGATCGTCATTTCAGACTTGCCTCCGAATGGTGACTAGTTGATTGATACAAACAAGAAATAAGACTGGATAGGCAGGGATAAGGTCGGTAGGGTAGGGTACCGTAGGTGGTGTGACGCTCCTTATCCTTTTTATTTTGTTTTTGGCCCATGTCTCAATCTTCTGCACTTGACCGTGTCTGGACTGTTCCAAATATCATTTCACTTGCGCGGCTGGTGCTGGCACTTGTTTTGTTCGCTTTGATCGAGGGCGTTGCGGGTCGACAAGATTTGGCTGCACTGGTTCTGTTTGTGTTTGCCGCAGCCACGGATTGGGTTGATGGCTGGTATGCACGGAAATACGGTGAGGTGAGTCGGCTTGGTCGCATCTTTGATCCGCTGGTCGATAAGGTGATTGTCTGTGGCACATTTGTGCTGCTTGCTGATCGCACCGGTTCGGCAATCCTGCCGTGGATGGCACTTGTGATTGTTGTTCGTGAACTCGTCGTGACAGCTATCAGAGCTGAAATGGAACGAACTGGGCTCGACTTTTCTGCAGCCTGGTCCGGTAAAGTAAAAATGTTGTTTCAGTGTGCTGCGATTGGGCTCGAACTGGGTAGTCGTACCTGGCCAGAATTCATGATTAGTTCAATTTCTATTCATCAGGTAGCCATTGGTGTTGTCTGGCTGGCTGTGATTTCAACAATCTGGTCTGGTCTAGAATACGTGCTTGCGGCTCGCCCTCTTTTGAGTCAAGACTCATGACGGTACTGGTCGGATTTGTCGCCACGATGCTCTGTCTCACGAGCATCTTCTGTATCGTGAAACTCATTGCAGGCTATCGCAGTGGTGAAACACTCATACCGCAGGTGTCAGGAAGTCCAGTGCCATGGGATGGGTTGGTTGTGGCAAGTTTATTTGTTCTGTTCATTATCTGTCAGGGTCTTTGTGTCGCAGCAGCACAAGCAATGTTGCCTATCCGTGATCAGGTGCCACAGGTCATATCGAATAGCAATGCCACGACCGTTGTAACGTACGGTGGTAGCGAAGACTCTGACAAACTCGGGTATTTGTTGCTCGCCAATGCGATAGCGATGCTGGTCTTTACCTGTGTTGCTTCATTTATTTTGCGGATGCGTGGAGCGTCCTGGCAAGATCTTGGTTTCCGTGACCCGAAGCCATGGGAAGGACTCCGTCTGGCATGTGTTACCTGGGTGATTATTGTTCCGCCTCTTCTGGCCTTGGCGGCTTTTCTCGATCAATTTGTAGAGCCCTACAGTCATCCGATTATTGATTTCCTGCAAGCTGACAAATCTGTCTGGTCGATAGGGCTTGTAATCGGTGCTGCGGTTGTTGCCGCGCCGATTGCAGAGGAATTCTTCTTTCGGCGGATTCTCCAAGGGTGGCTCGAAGTCAAGTTGGGCGATTCGGCGGTTCTGGTGTCGGCCCTCTGTTTTGGGCTTGCTCACCTCGGTGACGGCCTGGGATGGATTCCGCTGATTGGCTTCGGATTGGCGGCCGGATACCTTACTCGTCGCCGAGGAACCATTCTGCCGAGTATCGTGCTTCATGCCCTTTTCAATGGCCTCAGTGTCATGTTGCTTGTGGCGTCGGAATTGGCCTGAACCCGGACATTCATTCTCGAAATAAAAATCAATCTGGTGAAAAGCCGGGTGTATCGACGACAATTTAATTTCATATAGAGGCACGCATTTAGCTGTACCAAATGGCTCAATAGAACTTATGAAGCGTCGAACACTTGGAACCAGAGTCTCCGACTGGATGACATACGTTGTCGTGCGCGTTGGGATTTGTATCGTTCAGTCCTTGCCTCGCGAATTTCTTGAGCAACAGGCACGGAAGTGGTCCTATTTTCTAGCGTATAGGGTCGATATCCGGCGGGACGTTGTGCGGGATAACATTGAGCGATCTTTTCCTGAGTGGACTGAAAAAGAATGCCAGGAGACTGGACGTGCAATGTGGGAGCATCTCTTGCTCATGATCATTGAAATAGCCCATGCCCCACGAGTCATTCGAAAAACAACCTGGCGACGACATCTGAGGATAGAGGGGCTTGAGCAGTTAGCTCGAACGCTTTGGCTTGAGCGGCCCAAGGTTGTTCTCTCGGGGCATTATGGCAATTTTGAACTGGCGGCATTTCTTTTTGGTGTCTTTGGATTCAAGCTTTTTTCTGTTGCGAGAGAACTTGATAATCCGTTCCTGGATCAGTTTGTGACCGAGTTCCGTGAATCACGAGGGCAGAAGATACTTCCAAAAAAAGGAAGTGCGCCTGATGTTGCAGCTGTTCTCGAGGAAAACGGTGCAATCGGTCTGCTCGGTGATCAGGCTGCCGGCAGAAAGGGGTGCCGAGTTGATTTTTTTGGTCGCCCAGCCAGTGTTCATAAGGCAATTGGAGTGTTTGCCCTGTCATCAGAGGCACCGGTTATGGTGTGTACCGCGACGCGCCGAGACGGACTCTTCAGTTTTGATCTTCGTGTTGAGGGAGTCATGGACCCACGGGAAAAAAGGCCAGAGGTTCAAGGCCTAACAGAAATCTCACAATGGTACACCACGCTATTGGAAGAAGCCGTTCGTCGTCGTCCTGACCAGTATTGGTGGGTTCATCGTCGGTGGCGGTGTTTCGCTCAACCACCCAAAAAGGTGAGGAATGAGGAAGAGCGGGCAGTCGCCTGAAAGAATCTTTGGTTTAGTGGTTGATTTCAGAACCACCTCTGCGATGCTTCGCAGACATGTTTTTTCTGTTGCTTAAACAAACATCAGGATGACAGGCTATGTGGCAGATTTCGAGGCGTTTCATGACCGTATATGTTGGGTAGGCTCACGAGAATGGCTGACTGGATTGATATTGCCGGTGAAAATGAATGCCCTCCCGGCACCAGTATTGAGCGGGTCGCGGCAGGTGCGATGGTTGCTCTCGCCAACGTTGATGGTCAACTTCATGCTATTGATGGGCTTTGCCCACATCAGGGTGGACCACTTGGCACCGGTGCCCTTTGTGGGAAAGTGTTGACGTGTCCTTGGCATGGCTGGCAGTTTGATGTCACAACAGGTCAACACCGCTACTCTGCGAACGTGCGTCAACAAACATATGACGTGAAGGTCGAAAATGGTCGAGTGTTGGTCCGGCAAGGGAACGCGGATATGTCGATGCCAAGGGGGCAAATGACGTGATCGAATACCGCTGCTTCCGCAATGATGACCCGCCTCGCCTTGCGAGCGTCTGGCGATCTACCGATCTCGGGCCACTTGCCATGCAGCCAATGACGACGGCAGAACTTGAGGCCGGCGTATTCTCAAAGCCCTATTTTGATCGACGCGGATTAATAGTGGCCACTGAAAATGACAACATCGTTGGCTTTGCCCATGCCGGGTTCGGACCGACGGCTGATCAGAAAGGTATCGATACACGAGTCGGGTCAACACTCCTCGCGGTTGTACCACCACACTCCTCAGAACAAGAAATCAGCGATCAATTGTTGGTTCGGTGTGAACGGTATCTCCGAGAATGCGGGGCCACGTGTTTACTCGGTGGTGGGAGCGATGTCTATCGTGGGTTCTACCTTGGCCTCTACGGTGGCTCTGATCTTCCCGGGATTCTTGATTCGTCCTCGATGATGCAGCAGATGTTTGAACGGGCAGGGTACCGTCAGCAGCAGAGGATTACAGTTCATCGCAGACCGCTTGAGGGTTTTCGTGTGCCGGTAAACAGGCTTCATATCGCCATTCGACGCCGAACAGTTATGCATGTTATAGATGAGCCGGAACGCCGAACATGGTGGGAGGCGGCGACAACAACAGGTGTAGCACTTCGACGGTATGAACTTCGTAATAAAACAGACGACGTTTTAGGGAGTGCAACTTTTTGGGATATGCAGCCACTTTCGCAAGGTTGGGGAGTTGTTGCTGCGGGCCTTTTGCATGTTGATATTGAGGGACCACGAAGACGGCAGGGTCTCGCGCAATATCTAATTGCGGAGGCGATGCATGATCTGTCGCAGGAGGGCGTTGCCTTAATTGAGGCGCATACAACAGACGCGAATGTGCCAGCTTCCAAGCTCTTTGAAAAGCTTGATTTTTCTCAATCAGGGCAGGGAATTCTTTTCGAGAAGCCTGCGCTGTAATCAACGAGATCAGCAATCAACGAGATCAGGCGTCTGTCAGAGACTTTCGAGGTGGTGTCGAACGGCTTGTGTTGTTACGGAAGGAGGCCCCTCTAATTCTCTGAGACGTGCAGAAAGTGGAGCAGTGACAGAATCTCGTCGTAAGTCGTGTAGGTAAGTTTCAAGGACCTGACGTCTTTGTGGGGTTGTTCGAAGAAGCCAGTGTGCCCAGCACCAGGCCTCAGCGTAATGGTCTTGGGACATTGCCGCTGCATCCTCAAGGTCTTCCAGTCGTTCGATACGAGGCTGCCATGTGCCTTCAAGAAGCCGACCTGCCAGATGATCCGTGTGTTCCCGGTGGAAACCATCTGCTGGTCGTGGTACCTCGAAAAATTCAGCCAGTCCTTCATCGAGCCAAAGAGGAAGTCCAGGAAGAACAGCGTGTAGGTACCCATGCGTTGTTTCATGTCGAAGATCTTCGGCAATCCGTTCCTGCCATGGGGCGAAAATAGCTAATGTGGTGTCGGTTTCAATAAAACATGCCCTGCGGCCGGGAAACCTGGGGAAGTGTCGTTGAACAAAAGCCTGATAATCCGCCGGATTTTCGAACAGGTAAAGATGAATAGGCTCATCTGAAATAGGCAGGTCAAGTTCTTGGCTGATAGTGACCCGCATATTGTCAAGTTCACGAATCAGCCGATGTTGACCAGCAAGTGGAAAGTCAGAATGGATTCGTAGCTGACCAACCTGACGTTCGGTATCATTCGGTAGGTCGTCAGCCATTGAAAGCGTCGACAAGTCGGCGGAAAAGCTTATTTGGTTAGTCGCGTCAAAAAGTTCACTGATTCCGTTGTCATTCGACCAGCCTGTCGAGAGCATGGTGTGGGCGCAACCAGAGAACGACAGGGTGCCAATTACTATGCACACCGGAAGAGCAATACAAAAGAACTGTGAGAAGCGATGCATCGAGAGTCTCGACAAAAAAAAGAAGTCAACCGAACTGAGAGCACTTTACTGTTTTCAGGAAGCGGCCAATAGAGCGGTTTTAGCCATAAAAAGTACGCCCCGAATAGCTTCGCAGTCTGTAGGCCTGCCAAGGATAGCGGTCGCACCAGCCTCCATTGCGGCCTGAGCCGTATCGCCTCTGGGGAATGAACACAGTAATGCGATCGCTCGATTGGGTTTCTGGCTGGTGAGCAGCCGAATCCACTCGAGTTGTGACTCAGGCGAGTCATAAAGATCCCATAGAATGACATCAGCGGTGTCTTGGATGGCTGGTTTTCCGCTGACGCAATTTACGAGGATACCACCTGCTGCAGGGACGAGCTCACTGACAGCGTCTGCCATCATTTTTGACGAGGCTGCAACAGTTACCGTTGCTTGGGCACTCTGATCAACCGTGTCACAAAATGTCTGTCGCTCTATTGCCTCCGCGAGCCATCGTTCCTCTCGACGTAATGTTGGTGCACGAGAGAGGCTGCTGGGGACTCCTGTTTTTATCCTCTGAAGCCAGACTCTCATACGAGAGGGAAGGTCGTGCCACGGTACCTCGAGAATACCGTCCATCACGGGGCCGCTTCGCCGTCGACCATCAGACAAACAGGATCCAACAGCGACGACCCTCGAGAGTGGCCAGTGATGAACCAGGCGAAGCACATCCTTATAGTGAACCTGTCCAGGGTGAGTTTCTGCAAGGCAGATGATTGTGGGTTCAGGCTGACTAATCGCGGTAGCCTTGAGAGCAGCATCAACACTTGGGTAATGCTGTATTTCAATCTCGTGACCTATTGCGTCTACGACCTGACAGAATTCGGCCGTCTGATGGAGGTCTCCGATCCAGAGCAGGCTACGGTTTGTCGGAGTCATAAGAGCATCAAAGTCGTAGTGAAGAGTACGAACTGTTTTCGTTCAGTATCCAGATTTTTACAACAACCCTACCTCAGCCATTATCAGGATCGATATAAAATCTCAAGGTCATTTCTTTGACCATCACAAGGCAATTTGGCAGGATGGTGAAGCGTGGCAAAGTTGTTTTCTTCGGGTTTCGTGCTCCACTCGGCCATCTTAAAAACTCACCTTGACGGTCGTGCGAAGTTGCCGACAATTCCACCCCGTCGCAGTGCTCCAGACGAGTGGTGTGGTGATATGAATGGATCGACTCTTTTCAGTGTTTTTCGCAAGGATGCGAGAAACGGAGTCGGCTAGACGGTTTGGCAGGAGGCCAAAGATAGATGACTCAGTTCCGTGATAATAAATCTGGATCTCGATCAAATGAGGATGTTCAGAGGTTGTCTGAACTTTTCCCAGATGCTGCTTTTTTTGCCTGTTCGGATATTGAATGTGAAACATTCACTGATCAGGCGACACAGTGTCAGCCCGGCGATGTATTTATTGCCAGATGTGATGATGAGGATGATGGCCACGAACACATTTCGATAGCCGTCGCACAAGGAGCAGTTGGAGTTGTTGCTGAACGTATGGTGCCAACTCACGGTGTTCCTCTCTGTGTTGTCCCCGATACATCATGGGCATGGTCACGTCTTGCGCACGCCATGGAAGGGCTTCAAGGTAGTAGTCTTCGAGTGATTGCAGTGACCGGCACGAGTGGTAAAACGTCCACCGTTTGGCTAACTGCATCGATCCTATCAGAGGCCGGTCTTCGGGTTGGCGTTGTTTCGGATCTTGGGTGTGTAGATGCATTGTCTTCAGTGCCTGAAGGCGATCCAATTACTGACCCGCGACAGTTGGCGGGCTGGCTACGACGTCTTGAAGAAAGTGGCTGCTCCCACGCTGTGGTCGAAGTGTCAAGTCAACTCCTTGCCAAGCATGCTTTAGCCGGTGTCGTCTGCGATACGATTGCCGTAACGAACTTGGGCAGTGCACACCTCGATCTCCATGGCACCGCCTCGGCATACCATGCTGTCAAAGAGCGAATTCTTCAAGCAGCATCAGCCGACGGTGCACTTGTGGCCAATAGTGATGACCCACGATCTCAACGACTGATTGAGCGATATCGGGCTGAATGTACTGGGAGTGTGCTTACGGCTGGTTTGCAAAACACTGCAACTGCTTCGGCGACTGCTGTTGAACGAACTCTTGCTGGTCAGACATTACTGCTTCGCTGTGACGGTGTTGTTATGCCGGTCAGCCTCGATGTGCCAATCACTTCTTCTGCACGAAATTCGGTGCTGGCTGCAGCGATTGCG
>JBDOMQ010000143.1:0-1681 GCA_039831725.1 Pirellulales bacterium | reverse complement strand
ACCTCATGCGGAAATACAACCAGCACCATCGCCAGAACAGGCCGTCGAGTCAATTGGCAAACCGACACCGCAGCAGATTGCTCGTTCTCACGAACTTCTTGAATCATTACCTGAAACATTGCGAAAAGCCGCCCGAGAACCCTACGGCGCTCGTGGTGTTATTTATGCTTTGTTGCTTGATGCGGACTTCACCAGTTGCCAGCGACAATTTGAGCGTCTTGCTGCTGAAGCAGACCCTGCCGTCTATGGCGCAACAATTAAACTCCATAAATTGATCGGCACCCTCCCAAGAGAATCTCGACTGCCATTGGTTGACATCTGCCTCGGCCCCTTAAAAGATCTGTCACCAGAGCAATACGAGAGATTTCGCGAGAACATGCATGCCCTTGCTGCTGCAGATAACCGCCTGAGCCTCTTCGAGTGGACCCTTCAAAAAGTTGTTTCGCATGTCCTTGACCCTCATTTCGGACGGCAACGCAAACGGAGAACCAATGGGCGTCCAGCACCCGAGGATGTTTCAACCGTAATGTCAGCACTGGCTCATGCTGGCAGCCGTGATGAAGACCTCATCCAAAGTGCATTCGAACGTGGTGTGAAGGCAACCGGCTTACCACCGCTTGAACTCCAACCGTGGGATCGAACGATTTTCAACAGACTCAATCATTCACTCGATGCCCTCGGACGGCTACCCGGCAAGTCGAAAGCCAAACTCATCCGCGGGCTGGCTGAAACAGCTTCTGCTGATGGCATGATCACTCCACGAGAAATCAATCTTCTCCGAGCCATCGCAACAACGCTTGACTGCCCCATGCCACTCATCGCCTAACCAGCTGCAACCTCGTTGCCTATCGATCACCCCATGTTGATCTCATAGCCCTTGCGATATGGACGAGACAGCATTGCGTTGGCCTCGTCGTCACCTTTAATTTGGGTAGCCTGGTGATCAAATTCGAGACTACGCCCAAGCCGAGCGCTTATTCCTGCAAGATGACAGACATTCAATGCTCGCATATGTGAGTGCACGTCGGAGATTGGCTCCTTTCTGGTTTTGACACAATTCAGAAAAGTGGCCCAGTGTGCCTTACGGCCATCCGCTTCCATTGGCAGATTTTTATATACATTTGCAATGGCATCTTCTGGGAGTGGATCATCAGCAAGAGCTTCGACGGGGGCACCGACAAGTTTCCGACGATTGACAAAAATACGTCCTTTGTCTCCTTCAATAAGAACACCATTATCTGTATCGTGCCGAATAACGAGTTCCACATCACCAGGATATGTTGCCGTGAGGAGGAACGCAGTTGCCGTGTTGTAGCGATCTCGCTCGACAGGCATACCATTTTTGAAAGGCACCGGATGTGTGGCTTTGCCTCCGATTTTCATAGGACCACCAAGCTGACCGACCTGACCGGCCTGCTCGAGAGCCCACACTGCAATATCAACATGGTGTGCACCCCAATCAGTCAACTTGCCACCTGAAAACTCGTACCACCAACGGAACTCATAGTGGCAGTTCGTGTTTGGACGACTTTTTTTGCCGCCTGTGGCTTTCTTGAGATAACGGTAGTCAACCGCGGGCGCAGGCCCCAACCAGCGATCCCAGTCTAGCTCTGCCGGAGGTGACACTGCGGGCAGAGGGTCGCATGTGGGAGCAGCCCCGATCGCGGTTGTTATTTTCTTA
>JBDOMQ010000288.1:0-8001 GCA_039831725.1 Pirellulales bacterium | reverse complement strand
GGTCGCTCACGAACCTGCTTGCCCTGAATCGATGACCAGCTCTCCCGACGCCGCAAGACGATCTGCTGACCCCGTTTTCTCTCAACTATTTCATAAGGCCCACCACAAACTGGCGATTGCTCTAATTGAACATGCTCTTCAGAGTCCTTGAGCGTGGGGTCGGCCTCCCATGTCTTTTCATAAATATGTTTTGGAAGTACTGGGAAATTAATGTTCCAGACGTTTGTTGCGAGCGCTTCTTTATGAAAGAACACAAGTGTTTGGTCATCATACGCCTCAACCCAACGTAGCTGATCGGTGCCACTGCGAACGGCAGGGACCGGCACTCGTGGATCCATGATGACCTTGAAAGTAAAGGCAATATCGTGAGCTGTAATTGGCTTTCCATCACTCCAGACAAGATCATCACGAAGAACCACCTTATCAAGCATTCTGTCTGTACTTGTCTGCCATGTCTCGACCGTTTCGCTCGTAGCAAATGGTTCAAGATCACGACCGAAAGAAAACAACCCAAACCCTGTAAGCCCAAGAATATCAAACTCCGCCGAGGTACTAATCATAATTGGATTCGTACTACCAAGGTCACCATTCACATGGCGATCGATACGAGCTGAATAATCTGCTTCACCATCTTCTGGAAGCCTGCCAAGTGCAGAAAGAATTAAATCATTTGACTCAGGCGAATTGTTGGAAGTTGCTATCGCACTGTCCACAGATCCAAGCACTTTTTCTTTTGACTGCGCTTCGCGTAAAAGAATGAGGCCATCACGAACAGGCCTGTCTATCCAGTTCGCCTCGTTATCGAGATCAGAAAGTTCTGGCACCTCAAAAGGATCTAACGGCTGTAGCTCTGTCACAGGAAGCGGTTCTTTTCGCTCTTCTGCTGATGCTGTCAATTCCGACGGCGGGGTGGGCTCAATCGACTTCGAACCACTGCAACCAATACAAACGAGACACAGTAGAAAGCACCACCGTATCATCAAGAATGTATTGCCTCGTGACACGGAGAATTCACAACCATCAACTTCTTGCATACGATATCTCCTTACAGAACCTTTGCCTAAGATTCATCTCACCTGAAATGACGATGCTACGGGGGAAAGCGAGGGTGGGTCAACGTCCACTCATCAAGCCATTCACCGCCCGGGCAAATTATGACCTAGTTTCTCACGTTTTGTAGCGAGGTATCGTTCATTGAATTGATTTGGCGGAGGCTGAATTGGCACTTGATCAACAACTTCGAGATCGAACCCACCATAAATAAAGGCGTCTGTCTTTTTTGGGTTGTTCGTCAAAAGCCGAACTTTTGATAGCCCAATATCTTTGAGTAATTGAATACCAATCCCATAATCACGCGAGTCTGCTGGGAATCCTAAAGCCAGATTGGCTTCGACTGTATCAAGACCTGTATCCTGTAGAGCATAAGCACGTATTTTTTGAACTAGGCCTATTCCACGACCTTCTTGCGGAAGGTATACCACCGCACCAACTCCTTCTTCGCTAATCATTCCTAAGGCCATATGAAGTTGATCCCCACAGTCACATCGCAAACTATCAATTAGGTCACCTGTAAAACAGGATGAATGAAGTCGGACGAGTGGAGCTTCTGCCGTTTCAAGATCACCCATGGTAAACACAATCGGCTGCTGAGACTCATAACGAACATTATATCCCAAAACCCGAAACTTGCCCCACTTCGTGGGAAGATCTGCCTCGGCAACTCGCTCCACCAACTTTTCTTTTGTCCGTCGATAGCGAATCAATTCTTCAATTGAAATAATTTCCAAGCCATGTTTCTTAGCTAGTGTTTGCAGTGCATTACGATCTGCTCTATTCCCATCCGCATCAAGAATCTCACAAAGAACACCTGATGGCTCTTTCCCAGAAAGGCGTGCGAGATCAACCGTTGCTTCAGTGTGTCCCGCGCGCCTTAGGACCCCACCCTCTTTCGCGATTAGAGGGAAAAGATGTCCGGGACGAACAAAGTCTTGCGGACTACTCTCGGGATTCAGGATCGCAGCAACAGCCACGGCTCGCTCCGCTGCTGTGATACCAGTACGTGCCGACACATGATCAACAGGAATAGTAAATGCAGTGCCGAGTGGAGTGGAGTTCGACTCCACCATCCTTGGCAATTCAAGTCGACGTGCAACATCTGGTAGAACCGACATACATACCTGACCCCGACCATGGGTAATCATGAAGTTAATAGCCTCGGGTGTCGCATCTTCAGCAGCACAGATAAAATCACCCTCGTTTTCACGATCTTCAGCGTCCACCACAATTACGATCTTTCCTTCTCGAAAAGCTCTAATGGCAGCGTCTATTGAACTAAACTTGTCAGACATGCGTTATTTTAAGTGGATGACTCATCCACACTCCTTTTTTACCTAGCTCTAAGTACTGCATTGTAGGCCAAATAAAAACTTAGTCTGCCCTAAATCACTTACAAAAAAAATGGATCACACCATGCTTGCACGGGAAGAGTATATCGAGCAGTCCTACTTATTCCGAACGCTTGGCGAACGGATGCTCGACGGTGTTGCAACGCAAGAAGCCCTTAAGAATTTAGGCCACGAAATACTGGCTACCACAAAACTGCCTCTCGCCATTGATTATCTAGTGAGCGATTTAAAACTTACCGGAACAATCGCACCTGCAATGCGGCAGCTCGACCATTACTTCACGGCATTTCAAACCTTCGTCATGACTGAGGCTGAAGACGAGGAAGGACGATTCGATCTTCGCACTGCGTTAGTAATACTAGAACGCGAAGCACGCTATCTTGCAGAAGGCGGGACGCCTGAAGGACTTTTTTTCTATCGGTTTGAATGTCTTTCACGAAATCGGCTCGACTATATGCGCGGATTACTCGCCACAGCTGATGATGACGCTTTTAATACTGATTGGAAAAATTGGATCACAATGGTCTCCCGCCAAGTTGGTTTAGTCGACCTGGCAGACTTGATCTATATCCGAAGTAGTGAACTCCTAAGACGACACGAGAATCGAACTGCGTTTCATAAGAGCGTCGACACTCAGAACGACGAGAACACAACTGTTCAACAAACCGCAGTTTTATTTGGTGAAAAAGAAGGCCGCATTGCCTGGGCAAATCGTGGCAAAGATCCGCTCTACCTCTTTGCTGCTTTACAAAGACAGCTGGGTTACCCAGTCGTTCCAAAACCAAAACGCTCACAACCACAAACCGAATCGCCCGCCCTCTTGGCTCGCCGTATTGATCGACTTGAACTACGAGTCAAACTTCTCGAAGAAGAAACAAAGGACGGGATTGACCTTTCACAGTTTGATCCCAAAAACCCGTCTTTCAAGCAACCTCCCAGAGAGTAACCGAAAGGGCGGTTCACTTGTTTTTTGTTCACATGACCGATACGAAGTGAATATCTATTCTTGGCTTTTTATACTGACAATAATAATGATGACATTAACTTCTGAGAAAAACTACCGTTTATTGATCCACCAATGAATGCAGCCTCAATGCCTCAGCAGGAAAAAGAAGAACTCTATCCTCAAACACTCTTGAGGCCTCGTCGCGCAATTACCGGCATATCCGCGATTCTTCTTCCCTACAACAATAACAATTCGGTTGATTGGGCCGGTTTCGAGCGAAATCTTGAGCACACAGTAGCTGCTGGTCTGATTCCCGCTGTAAATATGGATACCGGGTATGCCAGCCTGATAGACGAGGCGACACGACTGGAAGTTCTCCAACGAACCAGCGCTGTGACATCTGGGCTTGAATTTGTAGCTGGTGTCTTCGTAGGTGATTCACCAAAACAGAAGTTCGATGCCGATGCGTATCGGCGTGGCATTGCAGAGACAGAAACTGCTTCAGGAACACCTATTCTCTTTCAATCTTTTGGCTTGAGCGAGCTGCCCGAAGACGAAGTAACCCCGGCATACGAGGTAATGACTCGTTCATGTGATAAGTTTATTTTTTTTGAGCTAGGGAAAGATTTCGCCCCTTTCGGAAGAATCTACTCCCTTGAGACCTACGAACAGTTGATGCGAATCCCAACCGCAATCGGTGCCAAGCACTCGTCACTACGTCGACAACCCGAGTGGAGTCGAATTGAGTTGCGAAACCGTGTGCGGCCAGAATTCAAGGTATTCACGGGAAATGACCTTGCAATCGACATGGTCATGTATGGAAGCGATTACCTACTTGGACTAAGCGCTTTCGCTCCGGATGCGTTCGCTCGACGCGACGCTATGTGGGCTGCAGGAGATCACCGTTTCTTCAAGTTGAATGACGTCCTTCAATATCTCGGCGCATTTGCCTTTCGTCCCCCTGTCCCTGCCTACAAACACTCGGCGGCCATGTTTCTAAAAATTCAAGACAGGATCGCAAGTAGTACACCTCATCCTAACTCACCCCGTCGTCCGAAGACTGACCTGGAAGTATTATCTGCTATTGCTAGTGAACTACGGCAGCTTTTAGAGGAAACCGACAAATGACTTTTCCACGCATGGCCAGTTTCAAGACTCATGCAGCATTCACGCGTCATTTAAACAATTTACAACTTACACTTCCTTGTGCCGAGTTGGTTGAGAGTGGTCCTGAGTCACCGCTGGCACAATCCATTCATGTCCATGATTTTAAAATCGGAAATCGATTCTGTATTCTTCCGATGGAAGGATGGGACGGAACAGCAGATGGAAAACCATCAGAACTTACGCGACGTCGGTGGCAAAATTTTGGTCGCAGCGGTGCCAAACTGATCTGGGGTGGAGAAGCTGTTGCTGTTCGTCATGATGGCCGAGCAAATCCAAACCAAATGGTTATCAACGGCGAGAATCTTCCTGAAATTGAGTCACTGCGGGCAGAACTCGTCGCTACACATGAGGCTGAATTTAGCACTGCAGCTGATCTGGTTATCGGACTACAACTAACGCACGCGGGCCGCTTTGCAAAACCAGACTGTCATGACCGCATGCAACCACGAACGGCGCAGCGGAATTCAATACTCGATACACGGTGTGGTATTACTGACGATTCAGTAGTCTTCAGTGATGATGAACTCGGCACACTTATCGAAGATTTCATAACTGCGGCGTTCCTTGCCGAGCAAGCTGGATTTCAATTTGTTGACATCAAGCACTGCCACGGGTACCTCGGCCATGAATTACTCAGCGGTGTTGACCGGCCTGGGAAATTTGGGGGCTCATTTGAAAATCGCACGCGTTTCCTCAAAGAAATTGTTGATGGTATTCGTAGTCGCACATCCTCTCTCGAAATTGGCGTTCGCGTTAGTATCTTTGACTTTCTTCCATTTACTCAGGGTCCGGATGGAGTCGGTATCGCGGAGGAAAACGGTGATCCCAGACTATTATTTGGCGGTGATTCTACTGGTGAAGGGATCGATTTGCATGAACCAACAAAGTTCCTCTCCCTTCTGCAATCACTTGGCATTGAATTGGTCTGCACAACTGCTGGAAGTCCTTACTACAACCCTCATATTCAACGTCCAGCTTTTTTTCCTCCAAGTGATGGCTACAAGCCGCCTGAAGACCCCCTCGTGGGAGTATCTCGTCAGATTCTGGCCACAGCAGAATTGAAACGACACTATCCTAATCTCATTCTTGTTGGTTCTGGCTACAGCTATTTCCAGGAATGGTTGCCGCACGTGTCGCAGGAAGTGATTCAGAGAGGATGGGCCGACTCCATTGGACTTGGGCGGATGGTCTTGTCCTATCCCGAGTTACCGGCGGATGTTCTGGCCGGACGAACCATGGCACGAAAGAAGGTGTGTCGCACGTTCAGTGACTGCACAACATCTGCTCGAAAAGGAATGGTAAGTGGCTGCTATCCACTCGATCCATTTTACAAAGAACGTGGTACAGTTTCAGCTAGTGATATATAGCATAGGGCATGCCCTTTGATCGAGTCCTCACGCTTATTCCGGTTTCTTGTTTATTCTTTTTTCTCACACCAGATCGAGCCGTCCGCAGCAGAAAAAATGAGATGAGTTGCGTAGGCATTGATAGGATTTCCCTCTGTGAGCAGTATTCATCACCAGCGAGAACATCTCTTATCGGTCGTGTCGGCTATTACATCTGCTGTCAATCCGTATCGCCTTCTCACAGAGCGCCTTGCTCTCGAATCATCAAAAGATGTACTCACCTTTGATGACAGTCCTGTTTCTACTGGAGTTCATCAAACAATTAAACTTGAGGAAACCGGTAACATTTGTGTTGTCGGTGGTGGGAAAGCTGCTGCAGGATTTGCCGCTGGATTAGAGCACCTCTTAGGAGACGATCGTCTTCACAAGCATAAAGTACACGGTTTGGTGAGTGTCCCCGAGGGGTGCGGCATTCAGCTCGATCATATCGAAGTCCGGGAAACACGAAATCATACACACAATCTGCCAACTCATGCTGTTGTTCGAGCGACTCACGAAATGCTTGAACAACTCAGTAGGCTCAAGCAAGAAGATCTTGCATTTGTCTTAATCACCGGTGGAGCGTCAGCCCTACTTGAATCACCACGAGACAATATTTCACTTCAGTCGTTAGTGCATCTTACGGAAAATCTTTCGCAGGCCGGCGTCGATATACAAACCTTGAACGCAATACGCTGCATGACAAGTAAGGTAAAAGCAGGGGGACTCGCAAAGTCCTGCACTGCGGGCAAACTTGTTGTGCTTGTTCTTTCAGATGTTGTTGATGACTCTCTGACAGTCATTGGGTCCGGTCCATGCATGCCAGGCATCACAGAACCATCCTTTATAGAAAAAGTTCTGCTTGATTCGAATATTCCTGAATGCGATCGTGCAATTATTTCTAAAGCGGCGAATGAGTACATAAAAAAACACGATACACCCATACACCCTCGAACAACTTCTGGCGATTGGGTTACTCCGAAAGGCTGTCAAGTCACGCACCTCACTCTTGGAACGAATGCACTTGCGGTCGAAGCTGCAGCAGCTACTTCAGCTGCACTCGGCTATGAAATTTATTCCGCCACAACAAACATGCAATCACAGACAGCAAATACGGCAGGGAGCCGTCTCGTAACGTCCCTCGGCATAATGGCATCTCTGGCCGAAACTAAGAAATGCCCTCAGTCTTTGTTCGAGGGCGGTGAGGCGACTGTGCACGTGCCTGTCGAACATGGGCTTGGGGGTCGTAATCAACATACTGTTTTAGCCGCAGCGAATGACATTCTGGTTCGACAAAAACGCGAATGGCCAGCTGGTACTCTCATTGCGAGTTTCGGAACTGATGGGGAAGACGGACCAACTTCTGCTGCAGGCGCCTTCATTGATTCAGACGTTGCGAAATCACTTGGCCGCCAACCGAAGAGCATTACAGAAGCGATATCTAGATGCGATTCACATGAGCTTCTCAAGACTGCTGGTGGCCTAGTTGAAACTGGACCAACTGGAACCAATGTTGCCGACATTCGAATCGTACTCACTCACCCCACGTCAGACTAACAATTACTCTTGTCTAATTGATTCTTTAACATCAGTGAGGTGTGCATCACCAGTGAGTCGAAAGCAATGACCCTGTGGACTTCGATCGATTAGAAATGGACCAACCGTTCGATCACAATCAAGAAAAATCACAGTGTCTTCATCGGATGCCAATCGTCGATTTGGTTGGAAAGGGTGGTTATATCGTGCACCCCTTGAGATCCTTATCTCATCAATCTCACCGCTGAAAAATGAATTGGGGCGACCACGACCATCTGGATCAGCACCCACAATGAATGGAAGCCAATTCACTTTACGCTTCAACGACGGCTTCGTCGACAGCTGACCTTGGGGCTTTCCGTCAACGTAAAGAGCCAATGAATCCCCTTTGTATACCATGGCAACGTGGTACCACTGACCTGTCTTGAGTTTCAGATCGGGCCGAATATTTTTATATGCACCCCCTAGAAAAACACTCGCATCGAGTTGACCGCCGGAAGCGAATATGCCGTATTCACTCTGCTCTGTTTTTGCGAGAAGACCAACTCGATCTGCAAACTCT
>JBDOMQ010000353.1:0-8049 GCA_039831725.1 Pirellulales bacterium | reverse complement strand
CAAGTCATAAACCTTCCATCATTTTTACTACCTGAATCAGCGAACGATTGGCTCGGCCCAACAATTCAATAAAATCCTAATTTGCCAGCAGTTTAAGCAAGCAAGTACACTCTTATTTGGTCAATTGGAGAAGCACCCGCCTGCAACTCAAACAAGGGCAATTGGATGAGCACTGCAACAAGCCTTCCATTCCAACGGCACACAACACTGGGCATGAGCGTACTCGTGCTTAACCGCTCATTTGTTGCTGTTCATGTCACCAATGTCCGCCGGGCCCTCGCTCTCCTGTTTCGTGATATTGCGGACGTCGTACACATAGACCAAGGCCATTTTTCCGCCCACTCTATCGATTCATGGCGGGAACTATCTGCTCTTGAGGCACTGGACAGATCCCCCGATCAGGACTGGATTCGGGGTGTCGGGTACGACCTCCAGGCCCCACGCGTTATTCGGCTCCCTCGTTGCAATCAACTTCCGCGAGAAAACATGCGGTTTAATCGCAAGAATGTGTTTGCGAGGGATGCAAACCGCTGTCAGTACTGCAACCGAAATCAGCCAACAAGTGAACTTTCTCTCGATCACGTTATCCCAAAGAGCAAGGGCGGTCCAACTACGTGGGATAATATCGTGTGTGCGTGTGTCGGCTGTAATGTACGCAAAGGTGGACGAACTCCCCGAGAGGCCGGCATGAAGCTCATCCGGAAACCGCGTAAGCCTCGATACAGCCCCCTCCTCACCGTGAAATTACACAATCCAAAATATGTGAGTTGGAGAAGTTTTGTTGACAAGGCTTACTGGCTTGCTGACCTCCAACAATAAACGAGCCCTCACGTCCCTGAAAAGCGTGAGGCGCCATTTCTATTATTTATGTTTCGCGAGGTGCCATACAGACCATGAAGAGCGACCACTGCCAAAGCTCTAACAGATTGGGTCCTTCTTCTCCGTAATCACCGGCAGTTGCGGCGACATCTCAGCGTTCAATTCAGTGAAAGGTTTCCATTCCTCCGGCAGGTTATCTTCGTGGAAAATTGCTTCTACCGGGCACTCTGGAACACATGCCTCACAGTCAATGCATTCATCTGGATGAATGTAAAGCATCTGGTCGCCTTCATAAAAGCATTCAACCGGGCAAACAACAACACAGTCTGTGTACTTGCAGGCGAAGCAGGGCTCAGCAACGACATGCGTCATATCAGGCTAACTCCTTATCAAAATGACCTTAAACCAACCGATGAGGGACTTCGCACATCGGTATTTCGAACAAGCCGAGAAGTCAAACCCTACCGAATGGATAAAACTTATCGGTATTGATAGACGTCTCAACAGCGGCATCGTAGGCAGCACTGAGCCACCTGTCAACGAATTCTCCATCGGATAGACCGGAATCAGAACTTCAACAAGAGTGGCCAGGGGTGCAGAATTCGTCTCTTCGGCACACATCCGACTTGGTTGTTGGCAGAAACAGGGGGTATAGTTCATTACCTGCGAACTTTCTGCGGAGACGTCAGTGTGACTGAGAGCACGAGAAACCTGAGTGAAGAGAATCAGTCTCACTGCTCACCTATCGATCAAGCACTCGTCAAAGCATGCCTGACTGGTGATGCTCAGGCTTGGCATAAATTTATCCAGCGGTTTGGCCGCCTGATTCGTTCAGTGGTCACCAAGACCGCACAGAGGCGGGGATGGAACATCACCACCGCCGACTGTGATGACATCACTGCCGAAGTCTTTGCCCAACTGGTCTACCGCAACGCCGCCTCTCTCAGGCTATTTGCTGGTCGCTCAACATTGACAACCTACCTCACGGTCATTACCCGGCGAGTTACCGTACGAGCCATGCTCCAGCAAGGCAATCGCCCAAAAACTCTGTCGCAGATCGGCGCTCCGCCAGAGCCAGCAGATCGCACTGTCCTTCCGGAACAACATGTTTCACAACAAGATGAAATAGAACACTACATGAAACACCTCTCCCCAGAAGAGCAGATACTTGTTCGCATGCACGACCTCGAGGGTCATAGCTACAGCGAGATTTCATACGCAACCGGAATTCCAGTTAACTCGATTGGACCTCGGCTATCCAATGCCCGTAAGTCAATCCGCCAAACTGAGCACGGCTCAGAAAACAAACACAACCAGCCAGACGAGCCTCAGTAAAACTCATTGACTAGGCGAAGCACCGGCAGGGGCGACAACAACAGATGGATCAGCTAAATCAATTGGCTCGTACCCGTCGTAAGCAGGCATCTGCCAGAGTTGGCCCGGATCCGTTGACGGGACATTTGTCACCAGACTTGTAACCTCAAGGGTGAACTCAACACCAGAATCGGGCCACGAAACATCAATAAGCCGGGGCAATGCTGCACCAGATCCAGGATCTACACGATGTCGTGATGCGCGAACACTTGCCAAGCGTTTGCCCGCGGACGTAAACAAGTGCTGCTCTTCAACAAGCCCTGTCATCGGATGGAGAATAATTGATCGGACGAGTTGTTCATCCGTTGCATCAATCGTACTGCGAATTTCGAGCCGACCGTCGGCAGTCATAAATGGCCCTTCGTGTCGGTGTTGAGGGCTAAAGCGAACTAATCCCAACAACTCCGGCATCCAGTCCGCTCGAATCGGTAACACCTGTCGAGCCGAAGACTGTTCGTACTTATCATGCTGACAAAACAGCATGATCGGAGGTTCGTGCCGGCGAATCCAGAGCCAAAAAAGGTCGTCGTTACTGCCAATATCAAGTTCATTTCCTGTCAGCGATGTTTGTGCACGTAACCGAAATCGCCGCGGAGGCTCACAGGCAACCTGAGCAGAAAGCCGAGGCACTCCCGGAACGACGAGCACCGCCTGCGTGGCTGCATAACTTCGCACACGTGAGGTATTATCCTCAATAGCTGCAATGATCTGCTCACGTGTTGGCTGAGCAGGAAGGGTTCGAGGTAATGGCATAATTCCGACCTGGTAACCCCGGATCACATTGGGGCAACTTGCACCACTGCCTGCCACAAGAACAACAACAGTTACGAAAAGCACCAATGGCAGAGACGTTCGAGTCGCCGACCCATTAGAAGAATTCATGATTCGCCTCCAGACCACAGGAGCGAGGCCAGTCGCTCTTCCAGTGCAGCATGATCTTCGGCTTCAGGCATGACCGCCACGACCTCGTACTCACAATCCCTGCGACGGCAGATAAGCGACACGACTTCGTCTTCTCGATCACAAGCATCACTGGTATCTGCCTGCTCCTGGCTCGAGTTCTCAGCAAACCGAAGGACTCTTCGTCGAAGAAGTTGAAGAGCTAACAGGTACCGGAGCGACGCCTCCTCGGGCTGGTCCGCTAGGGATTCCAAGGTATCCAGAAGAGCGTCAACGGGGGCAAGAGAGACTCCACCGTCTTCTTGCTCCGGCACAACGCTGCGCCACCATGCGAGTGTTTCGTCAGGAGCACCTGCCCACGCGTCATGAGACCAGTCATACCGAAGGAGTTTTCCTTCCTCTCGAACGAGCGCAGAAAACATCACATCGCCAGTCTTGAATTCAGAACCGGTTTTCTTACAGGTTGGCGATGGTCTCTGAATCTTGAGGTCCATGTAGATTTTCCATGTACGGATTCGGCGGTTCATCCGAACGGCATGACAGGGCAGTCACGACTCTAGCTCTAGAGAACACGCCTTTTTCTCACAAGGTGAGTCATCAAAAAACGGCCGGTTGTGGCAAGATACGAGGGATGGGCGCTAGCGGCTTGTGAGAATCTGTACTAATTCAAGGAGCCCACCCGATTCATGGCAACCAACGACGTGATCTGCTGCGTCCAGCACCTCTTGGCGTGCATTCCCCATCGCAACACCAAAGCCAGACCCAATAATCATCGGAAGGTCGTTTCTATCATCACCTGCCGCGCAGATTGCTTCTGCCGGAATGTTCCATGAGTCTGCAATCTGGAGAACGCTCGACCACTTATCAACTCCAGCCGGAGCGATCTCACACAGCCAATCACGATACCGAGGACTGCGTATCGTATGAACAGATAACATGCCAGGAAAACGTGAGTTCAGGGCAAACTCAAGCGCCTCCATTTCACGGACATTTCCCATGACAAATCCTGAGAAGGCATCTGCCGGTGGAGATTCACAGAGCGTTACCATGACCCGAGCCAGTTGTTTGTTTTTCTGTAGATATTCACCAAAGCCGGTCAACTTACCGGTCTTATCACGTTCGACGAGCGTCCGACAATAGAAGTCAAAACCTTCGTTGAAACTGTCTGTGTAAAGAACTGGCTCGCGACCAAAGCTGATCACACACTCGAGGACTTGCAAAAGTGTTGCCTGCTGAAACCCCGCCCGAAAGAGGGTTTCGTGATGCACCGGCATCTTCACGAGCGCCCCCGAAGCGGTTATGACTGGCCCAACGAGCCCGAGTTCGGTAGCCACAGGAAGGACGTCCCGGTACCGACGACCAGTTGCTAACATGACACGGATGCCAGCAGTCTGTGCCTCATGCACGGCTTGCTTTGCTGCTGCTGTAACTTCGTGCCGACTATCTGTAACCGTTCCGTCTACGTCTAGTACCAGAAGTTGAATTGATTGAGACACGCTGTTTGCTCATACAGAAAACGGCTAAAAACACAGATGATGGATTTGATTATGCAAATATCATATCGTCGAAGCACACATGACAACTGACAACTCAGACATTCCGTTCACACCAGTTCTTCCAGCCGGTGACATACCGGCTGGCGAAGGCCGCACGTTTGAAGTTGCCGGACGACTCATCGCCGTCTTTTTCGATGGGGAATCCTACCATGCAATGGATGATCTCTGCCCACATATGGGCGCATCACTTGGTTCCGGCCCCTTTGTTGACGGTGTTGTCACCTGCCCTTGGCATGCGTGGCGATTTCAGACATGCGATGGTGCCTGGTGTGATAATCCGGCTCTCAAGGTTGATATTTTCTCAGTGCGAGTTGTCGACAGCATGGTCGAAGTGCAGGTGCCAGAAAACAAATCGATCGACTGAACCCGTCGTTTTTCTTCGACTTCTTTTGACGCACCGGTGGGCAGCAGATCTTCCTGTGACCCTATTTAAGCGAGGGTTACTGATTGTCCTGGTGCACATACCTTCGGCTCGGCTACACCTTCGTCACGAACCTCTTTCGCCCACGCCTCCACGTCCTGCTCGATAGGAGGCCATGTACCGTAATGGCAAGGCATCACCAAATCTGGTCTCAAGAGGCGAATCGCTTCAAGAGAATCAGCAGGTCCCATCGTAAACATGTCGCCTATCGGGAGGATTGCCAGGTCAAGCCGCCTGCCCTGACTATCCGGCTTCCCAATACGTTCCATATCAGAAAAAAGACATGTATCGCCCGCAACAAATATCCGCTTTCCTCCTACATCGAGCAGCCAACTCGCTGCAGGGCCAGCATATGTGCCGTCAGGAAGACTGGATGAATGATGGGCCATTTCCATCTTCGCAAAACCGCCCGGCACCTTCGTCGTGCCACCAAGATTCATACCTACTGCACCATCGATACCCTGCGTGGCTAACCACTCGGCTATTTCAAAGGCACACAAGACCGGACATTTTATTCTTTTTGCAATCGATACTGCGTCAGCAACATGATCAAAGTGGCCATGAGTGATCAGAATTGCATCGCACTGAACATCTGATGCCTGAATAGGGCATGTTGGGCAATCATCAAGAAATGGATCAACAAGAAGCACCCCTTCTCCAGTATCGACAAGAAACGTTGAATGTCCTGTCCATGTAATCGTAATAGCCATTTGCTCCTCACTCCTACGAACTTTGAAACCTCAGAACATCAAATACTACAACGTCAATCACCCATCCGGCCGAAGCCTCTTCATCATGAACTTTTTGTATGCCTCAACTCCCGGCTGGCCATAGGGATTCGTCCCAACGAGTCGTCCTTCGACGACCGTAGCAAGCATGAGCATCTGCAGGAGTTGACCGATTGTGAATTCATCGATTTGGGGCAGGTGAATCGTAGCCGTTGGACGCTTTACCGAGGCATAGGCTTCATTCGTACCATCCGTCGCAGCTGCAAGCATCGATGGCCAGGTTGTGCCAATAAGGTCGTCGAGCTGATCTTCGTTCCCGGAAGAGCCGCTCAGCGGCGGCAGCTCAATGTGATCACGGCGAGACTCTCCAACACACAGATTCGTGATAATCTTGTCGCGACGACCATCTTGATGCTGCTGCCCCCGTGAATGAAGATCTCGCGTTGTGACGGTGGTGAGTGGTGTTGCTCCCTTTTCGTCCTTACCAAGACTTTCAGAAAGTAACTGGTCGTACCAGAGACCAACTGATTCAAGCTGGTTGCTCCAACTTGAAAGAACTCGAATAGTTGCTCCCATTTTCTTTTCAGCCAAATGGCAAACAGCAACATATTGCAACACGGGGTTTTCAGATACAGGCGCCTCACGAAAGCGTCGCGTCATTGCCGCAGCGCCCTCAAGTAAACGAACAACATCAATCCCGACAAGCGAAGCAGGCAATAGACCCACAGCAGTAAAGACAGAGAAGCGTCCGCCAACGCCATCAGGAATCCCAAACACATCAGGGCATCCGAGTGTCTTTGCCAGGCTGGCCAGCTTCCCGCTTGCACCTGTCACCGGAACAACTCGCTCTGCTACCAGTTTGGCATCGCTGTCTAGTGAGTCAGAAAGTGCACTGAGAAAAAGTCGTGTCGCTGCAGCGGTCTCAAGAGTGCCACCACTTTTGCTGACGACAAGCATCGCCCATTGAGCAAGAAGATCGTCTCCGTCAACTCCACTTGGGCGTGACCTCAGAACATCGAGAAGGCCCTGGGCAGAATCGTTATCAATATTAAAACCCTCGAACGACAGCCGAGGCCTTCCGCCTCGTTCTCCTCGAGAGAGTTCATTGTGAAAAGGATGGCAGCATGACTCGAATAGTGCACGAGTGCCCATATAGGATCCGCCGATACCAAGCACAACAACACGATCAACAGCCTCTCGAAGTCGCCTTGACGTTTGAAGTATCGAAAACAATTCACTCTCTGGACGACATGTTCCGTAATCTGCCAGGAGTCGTTCCGGCAGATCAATAAACGCTGGATCAAGTGACTGTTTACTGGCACCATCCGTTCGCCAGCGATCGAGATCGTTCAGACTTTCTTGTCTTGCTGTAGAGAGCGAACTTGCAAGCTCGTCCAAATCTGTTTGCTGAATTCCGCCGGTAGCAAGCACCGCAGCGGCATCGTAGGAAATTGGATCATCAGACGATTTGGATCGGACAGCAGTCATAATCTAGGTAGCTCTTCAAGGGCCGAAAAGTAAAACAAGGAAACAATAGTGCTCAGGGTTGAGCATGCTAGGCTTACAGTCGAAGCGAGGCATACCCGTCACCGCATTGAGACTGCGAAACCTTACCGGAGAAGAGGATGGCACAGCAACTCTTTCAAATAACAAACACGATTGCACTCCTTGCCTGGATTCCCCTGATCGTGTTTCCACGGCAGACTTTTGTCCAAAATACGCTGTGTAAGCAACTTATTCCCGGCATCCTGGCTGCCATCTACCTTGGTGTTATTTCGTGGAAATTCGTCACGTTAGGCCCTCCATCAGACGACGTTATGACACTTTCCGGACTCCGCAGCATTTTCAGTGATGACTTTGTATTCGCGGCGGCCTGGACTCATTATCTCGCCTTCGACATGGTCGTTGGAACTGTGGTTGCCCGTGAAGCGATTGCCTGCGGCATCCCCTGGCCACTCCGCAGCCTCTCTCTGGTGCTTACATTTCTGTCAGGCCCAATTGGTTATTTGACCCATCTTGGCTTCAAGCTTCGCTGGCAGCACGAACGTGAGGCCCCTCCCCTTGCAGACATCAGCCCTGAAACCGACAACTGAGAATCCATCTATCTGTTTTTCTACTCGTCTTCTGGAGACCCTGTTGTGACTGAACACGAACTGATCCAAGAACTCAAAAGCACGAATAGCTCCAAGATTATTATGCTCGTCGCAGATGGGCTCGGCGGGCTGCCGTTGGATCCGGGTGGAAAGACAGA
>JBDOMQ010000069.1:0-8090 GCA_039831725.1 Pirellulales bacterium | reverse complement strand
CTGTCCCGTATCTTGGCTTTCTGTGACGTTGTCCACCGGCCCTCGGCAACTGACTCACCAGCAAGATGAAAAACACAATCAACACCGTCAAATGAATCAGGTGGCGGAGGCCCTTCTATCGGATTCCAGCCGATTACACTCCCTGCGAGGTGGCCAATTTTTTCGGCAGCTCGTTCTGGATTTCGCGTGAGTACGGTTGGTTTGTTAAGGAGCCGTAAGAGGCGTGGGCCGACAAAGCCAGTACCACCTGTGACGAGTGCTTTCATGTAGGAAACCTGCCTTTAGACGATAGATATATGCAGTGAAAATACTTTGAAGTACGAAAATGGACGTGTCTATCAAGCTTTGGAGCATTCGCCGCTGCCACGCATTGATCAAACAAGTAATCCAAGACCAATTCGATTCTCAGCCAGCCGGAAAGTTAGCTTCGTTCGAGAGACTGTTCAGGAAGACACGAGCCTTTCCATATTCACTAGAAGGATAGTCTTTAACGTGTTCTTTGAGGACCTCCATAAACTTGGTGACCGTCTTGCGAATGGCTTGAAAATCGGCGAACTGAAGACCACTCCCAGATGAAGCACGACTGGCAAAAAGTGAATCAAGTTCGGAACGGTAAGGAGTAAAGATGCTGTCCTGAAGAACAAGAGGGTATTGAATGTGACCGGTAACTGGATCAAGTTGGGTTGAGCTAAGACGAGGAGGTGCAACTGATTTTGCAAGCCGAATCGCGTCCTCGTGTGAAATTCGAGCAGGCGCCTCATCAGCACGAGCTTCTCGATTGGTCTTTCTCATATCAAAATATGTTTCAGTCCATTTTTTTCGGTTATCGATTTGTTGAGACTGCGCTGACTGAAAATTCTTGGCAGCTTCTGAGTTTTGTAAGTTCTGATACCCCTGGGCTCTCATCATGGACGCCATGCCGTAGTCTGCTCCTTGCTGGGCAGTCGATGCGAAATTACCTCCACCCCAGCCACGTCTACCCATGCCACCCATCTGTGCTGCGAGTGGTAATACCAAAAAGCTCCAACAAAGGATTCCGCATAAAAGCCGATGTTCTTTGGGAAGCAAGAGTGTGAACGGCCAGGGTCGAATCTTCATGAAAGGGGCCTCGTCGAATAAACAGTCAATATTTTGAAAACTTCTTATATAGTTTCAGCGGAAATATACTGATCGTAGTATACTTCGAAAGTTGAAAAATCGCGACGTGAGCCGCCTGGAGGACACGTGGCCCGCGTTTTTAGGTGTTGGATCAAAGGCTTGCTAAAGAGCCTTCGGAAAAGCAAAAACCCACGCATATCGGAAAAATATTATGGATTCTTTTCGGATTCTTGGTTCTTTTTGGGCTCGTGTTTTCTTGTTCTGTCTTCTCGCTGGTTGTTCTCAGCCCAAGCAAGCATCGGACACTGCTCCTGTTGTTCGAACTGACCAAACAGAAGGGAACGGTGCTGCGGTGGAACAGCAAACCTCCACTTCTCCGGAGACGATGAATCCGAGTGAGAAATCCAACGAATCGTCTACGAATCAGTCAGACGAAGTTGTTTCGCGGCAAGCGAAGCCTTCGTCAAACAAAGAGAAAAGCAGTCCAGCTGTTCAGTCATCGGCATCCGAACAATCAGAGATACGTGGCCTAAGCATTGACGAGCTTCGTGAAAATCTTTCAGCTGCGACGAATCCAGATGCTGTTGTCAAGGCGACTGATGCAATCGGTAGGCTTCGAGGCCAGGGGCGGTCAGCCTTGCCTGACTTACTCAAGCTAACCTCAGATGCTGATCCAAGAGTGCGGTGGCATGCGGCGCGTTCCGTTGGACTCATTGGTGAAGACGCAGT
Organism: Pirellulales bacterium; assembly: GCA_039831725.1. Classification (GTDB taxonomy): domain Bacteria; phylum Planctomycetota; class Planctomycetia; order Pirellulales; family UBA1268; genus UBA1268. The sequence continues at coordinate 6,263 of JBDOMQ010000069.1, read as the reverse complement.
CTCATCTATTCCGACGCTCCTCACGCTACTCCAAGATGCTGATCCAGTTGTTGCAACTCAGGCGGCTGCAGCGATCGGTCATATACGTGAGGACGATGATCTCACGAGCCTATCAGATGCTGACGGGGCATTGTATGCTGATGCTGTAACGCAACTTGTAGGAACGCTTGTTCATAATGATGCCCGTGTCCGTCGTGCCTGTTTGCGTTCACTTCGTACGCTCGATCCATCTCCAGAGCAACTCATGCCGGTCGTGGATACAGTTTTTGCATCACAGGATCCGGCGGTCATACTTCCTGTTCTGCAAAGTATTGCTGATATGGGTTCAGAGGCCGTGCCATTTTTAGTCGAGCGACTCAAACTTCCTCAGGGACGGTTCTGGGCGAGTGTGGCCATCAATGAAATTGGTCCAGGTGCTGCAGGTGCGACACAAGCACTTGTTGAAGCTCTGCCGGAGAGTGCGTTAGATGAGCAACTCCACGAGGTGCTAGCCTTGGCCGCGATTGGTGAGGGTGCTCAGAGTGCGGGAGACGCTCTAGTTACATTATACAGCGATGGGGATTCGTCGCTGCGGGCTCCAATTCTGTATGCCCTAGGAAAGTTGCAGTACAGAGAGGCTGAATCCGTTCTGACACAAACTGTTGCAGAGGAATCACCACTCTCCGCTACAGCAGCATGGGCTCTGGCCAAAATAAACCCAGAGGATTCATCATTGGTTAGTGATGCGGTGAAAAGAATGCGCAATCAGGTCCAGAGTGAAAACGCATTCGAACGAGCTGCTGCTGCATCAGCTTTGTCAGACTTGTCGGATTATATGGATGCAGCGCAGCGACAAAGCTTGGGAATCTTTCTGGAAAACTTGCTGATGGATGCATTAGAGCCAGTTCAAGAAGCTGCTGCGGCAGCAATTGTTCGGCTTGGCGGTGACGCTGTTCCTGCCATTCGTTCTCTTCTGAAAAAAAGCTCGCAGATGCAGTTCTTCGCGCTTGGGATTATCTCGGCAATCGGTGAACCTGCAGCGCAAGCAGTTCCTGATATTATTGGGCTACTTGATTCGAAAGACGACGAGATTGTTCATGAAGCTATTCTTGCTCTTGCCGCGATAGGTTCTGCATCAGCTCCTGCTTCAGACCAAGTGCTCACGATCCTTGACGAATCAGTGCGCAATCAGAACGAAGTTGAGACTCGTCTTCATTATGCTGCAGCGTACTGCCTCGGCCGCATTGGTTCACCAGGAGCAATGAAAGCACTCTCGCGACTGAAAGAGTTGAGTAAGTCCCCAGATGGCATGCAAGCGACTGTTGCAATTTGGGCAGTCTTGCAGATCGCTCCGAATGATCAGGAGGAATTTGAAAATGCCGTGCCCTTACTCACAGCGGCTTTGGATTCTGAGGAGCAGACCGTTCGCCTTGAGGCGGTTATCGCACTTGGTGATTTAGGTTCACGGGCGAAAGATGCGGTGCCTGCCATTGAGCTAGTCAGTGAAGATGATCCGGTTCGAGTGATTCGGTTGGCAGCACAGCAAGCACTTGAAAAAATCCAAGTTAATTGACAAAAGCAGTTGTTGGGTCCCTGCCTGAAGGGCCTGCTGACCGTTCTAACCCTCCTGGTTGGCACTGAGTCAAGAACGTGCCATATTTCGTCGATATCCCTTTTATAAGGGATATTAGCGTTGCTCATATCGCTTTCTCTGATAGCGGTACTGATGGTGTAAATATGGGTCGGATCGGACTATTAAAAAAATTGTGGCTCCTTCGCAGCTCACGTTCTGCTGGAGAGCGGCCGCTTGTTCGGAGCATTCTTGACAGCCGGCCAAATAAAATTTTAGAGCTTGGGCTTGGTCAGCTGAATCGTACGCCGCATATTCTTTCACTTGCGTCCCAAGTCTCTGATGGTCCGATTCACTATGTCGGACTGGATCGTTTTGAGGCAAGGCTGCCTGAAGATCCTCCCGGCGTAACACTCAAGGAAGCCCATAGCTGTTTGCAAGGTTTTGGACGTGTGCAACTAGTTCCAGGTAGTCCGGATTCGACACTTGCTCGTCTTTGTAATCATCTCGGCTGGTTTGACCTCATTTTGGTTTCTGCAGCGATCGATCAGGCGACGGCGTCTCGCTGTTGGTTTTTCTTGCAGCGGTTGGCACGGTCTCATACGGTTGTCCATCAGGAATCAACCGAAAACGCCTGGGAGCCGGTCTCCCATCAAAATATTGATGATTGGGCAAGTCAGCAGGTCCTTCGCAAGGTGGGGTGACCCATAGTTGCGTTCGTACAGTGGCTCGGGATCTACTGGTAGCGGCGGCCCTCGCTCCCGGCTACATTAAAGGTTTCGTTCCCCTCCTTAATAGTATTTGAAGTATGCCAAGTCCTCGAACACTCCTTGACAAAATTTGGGATAATCACGTTGTCTGTACTCCAGATGGTGAGAATCCGTTGCTTTATATAGATCGGCACCTTGTTCATGAAGTAACAAGTCCACAAGCATTTGAAGGGCTGCGACTAGCAAGCCGTCGTGTCCGAAGGCCTGAAGCAACTTTTGCGACACCCGATCATAATGTGCCAACGACTGATCGTCGATTGCCAATTGCTGACCCAATTTCAAAACAGCAAATTGATACCTTGCGTAATAACTGCAAAGAGTTTGGTGTTCGACTTTTTGATCTCGGTGATGCAGACCAAGGTATTGTACATGTTATTGGTCCAGAGTTGGGCATTACGCAGCCGGGAATGACGATTGTTTGTGGAGATAGTCATACCGCAACTCATGGCGCATTGGGAGCACTTGCTTTTGGGATTGGTACGAGTGAGGTAGAGCATGTTCTGGCAACACAGACACTGCGACAGGCGAAACCAAAATCGCTCGAAGTACGCGTGCAGGGAGAATTGCCAAATGGTGTCACCGCAAAAGACCTTGTGCTCTACATCATCGGCCAGCTGACAACCGAAGGAGGAACCGGCTACGTAATTGAATATACCGGTGACTGCATTCGTGGATTTGGGATGGAGCAGCGAATGACGGTTTGTAATATGTCAATCGAGGCGGGCGCTCGTGCGGGCATGATTGCGCCGGACGCCGTAACATTTGATTATCTTCGGGGCCGAGACTTTGTGCCAAAAGACTTTGAAAAGGCTGTTCAAGAATGGCAGAAGCTTCCCTCTGATGAAGGAGCAAAGTACGACCGAGTTGAAATCTTTAAGTCTGCTGATGTTGTGCCGCAAGTAACTTGGGGAACTAATCCAGCTCAAGTTGTCGGCGTTGATTCAGCCGTTCCGAATGTCAATGTGCTAGACGATCCTAACGAACGAACATCAGGAGAAAGAGCACTTGAGTACATGGGCCTTTCTTCGGGTACTAAAATTACGGATATATCTTTAGAACGAGTTTTTATTGGGTCGTGCACGAATAGTCGTATCGAGGATTTACGTGCGGCCGCTGACGTCATTCGTGGGTACCATGTTTCAGGTGATGTGCACGCCATGGTGGTGCCTGGTAGTGGTCGCGTGAAGCGTCAGGCTGAGGAAGAAGGACTTGACAGAATTTTCACGGATGCTGGTTTCGAATGGCGTGAAGCTGGCTGTAGTATGTGCCTCGGAATGAATCCAGATACGCTTTCACCGGGGCAGCGATGTGCTTCAACGAGCAATCGGAATTTTGAGGGCAGACAAGGAAAGGGTGGGCGTACACATCTGGTTTCGCCAGCTATGGCCGCCGCCGCTGCCGTGGAAGGACGTTTTGTGGATATCCGAGAATGGAAATATCGATAAAGCACCGGCTTCTGTCGGTCTCATAATTGAAAGGTTGTTTTTTGTGCAGTCGTTTACTACGCATTCGGGTATTGTGGTCGCAATGGACCGCGCAAATGTTGATACGGATCAAATAATTCCAAAGCAGTTTTTAAAGCGCATTGAGCGGACCGGTTTTGGTCAATTCTTGTTTAGTGATTGGAGGTTTCTGGAAGACGGAACTCTGAATCCACAGTTCGAGCTCAATCTTCCTCAAGCAGAGGGAGCCACAGTGCTCCTTGCCAGGCGTAACTTTGGGTGTGGTTCAAGTCGAGAGCATGCTCCTTGGTCTTTGGCTGATTACGGGTTTCGGTGTGTCATTGCACCTACGTTTGCAGATATTTTTTACTCGAACTGTTTTTCTAACGGGATTTTGCCCATTCGGCTTTCGGAAGAAGATGTTGAGCAATTATTTCAATTAGCTAAAGCGGCGACAGCCAGTACCACAGGGAAGTATGAATTAAGAATTGACCTCAATGAGTGCACCCTCTCTGATAACGATAGCTTCCAGCGGTCGTTTGAAGTGGAGCCATTTCGGAGGCGATGCCTTCTTGAAGGACTCGATAACATTTCTTTGTCATTGCAGCATACGGATGAGATCAGTGAATGGGAGAAAACGCACGGGTTGCCTCCTGTAGTTTCTGGCTAGGGTGAGTCCAGTGCGGAGTGACACGAGCAACAGTTTGAAGAAGTGTTTGAGGGACTGATACAGGATGACACATTCTCGACGTCAAAAAATTGAGGCAATGTTGCAAGATGATCCCGACGATATTTTTCTTCGCTACAGCCTAGCTCTTCTTATGGAAGCAGATGGCGAATGGGAGGCGTCAATTGATATTTTGCAGGAACTCGCGAGAGGTGTTCCTCCGTACGTGCCTGCCTATCAGATGGCGGCACAGCATCTTGTCAAATACGGAAAGCCAGAAGACGCTCGTCGAGCACTTCGAGAGGGAATTGAGGAAGCTCGTCGCCAAAATCTCACCCATGCTGCTGGTGAGATGGCAGAATTGCTCGTCTCAATAGGTGATGCTTAACCACCCCTAGTTGGTCGTCTCTTCTAAGACAGGTGTTGGCTCTGCTGCTTCAGAACCTTTTGTGATAACAAATCCCATCTCTTTAATCATCCGGTAATCAGCCTCAGGTAGCTGCCCTTCTGTGGTGAGGTAGTCACCAACAAAAATGGAATTGGCGGCATATAGGCCGAGAGGTTGCAAACTGCCAAGGTGGATTTCTCGGCCGCCAGCGATACGGATTTCTGCAGATGGGTTTACAAGACGCATCATCGCAAGACCTCGTAAACAGTCGTGAGGCGAGATCTCATCAACACCCTCAAGCGGTGTCCCATCAATTGAATTTAGGAAATTGAGAGGGATTGATTCAACATTCATTTCCTTGAGGGCAAATGCCATGTCAATGAGATCATCAGCAGTCTCACCCATACCCATGATGCCACCACTACAAAGTTGGAGACCGACTGAACGACATGCTTCTAAGGTTGCAACACGATCTGCGTATGTGTGTGTGCTACAAACTTCTTCGTAGTGTCTCTCGCTTGTGTTGAGATTATGATTCACCTTATCAACTCCAGCAGCGGCAAGCCTCTTCGCTTGATCTGGTGTTAATAAGCCGAGGCACGCACATACGTTGAGACTGTACTGCTCCTTAATTTGCGGCACTACAGAGCAGACGAAATCAATTTCGCGTTCTGACGGGCCTCGGGCCGAAATAACAATGCAAAATGTTTTAGATTGCCGCTCGCTGGCGAGGCGTGCTGCTTCGAGTAACTTAGGCACGGACAGCAAGTTATATCGTGGAATTTCCGCATCAGAAACTTTTGATTGTGAGCAATAGCCGCAATCTTCTGGGCAGAGCCCACTTTTTGCATTCATGAGAAAGAAAAGCTGGACAGTATTGCCAAAAAAATGATGTCGTACCCGATACGTTGCCGCAAGAAGGTCGAGGATTTCTTCATCAGACGAATCCAGAATCAGGCGAGCATCTTCTTTTTTAAGGGAACGGCCCTCAAGTACACCGATTGCCATTTGGTGCCAGCGTGGGGCAGAGTTTGTAAAGCTACCTGTCATAAGATTCCTTTCTAGAGCATTGAGAGCGTGTTCAGGATGGTAACCCGTAGACACCTGATCAGAAAAGGATTGTGATCAATTTTCTGGTGTTCTCTCACTTCCGTAACGTACCCATTGATAGTTTGCAGTCAATTACAGGGCGCGGAATGCCTGCTGTGGGTAGCTGTATTTGGAATACACTCAAATGGCACCGTTACCTACGTCTCGGAATAAGGTTAAGTAGGGACGTCTCGAGAGATGTCGGAGGGGCATGGAAAACACTGACAATTCTCCTTCAGACTCGCTGAAGATCTTCAGCAGGTGTGGTGGCGATCAGCCCGTCGTAGAGGTGAGTGTTTGCTGTTGGTATCTACTCTACGAAGAATGAGAATTGTCATATAGCACTGCTCTGGAAGAA
>JBDOMQ010000161.1:0-8106 GCA_039831725.1 Pirellulales bacterium | reverse complement strand
TGATGTCATTTGCGTGGAAATGTTCCAGATGTGCAGCACTCGCATGAATGATCTCTGGTATCGACAGGTCTTCAGACGCCATAGCTTTCACATCTAAGTGAAGCCGAATGTGTGGCGAGCCAATTGAATCAATTAAGTGACGAGTTTCATCTGCAGTAGTGAGTACATTAGTCTCAATCGGTGCAAGTGGTTCAAGGGCAAGGACTGTGTCAGTTTCTTCAAGAGCAGGAACCAAAGCACCGAAAACCTCTTGTAGGAATAAATGAGCATCTTGTTCGGTCATGTCGGCCATCAGGCTTCGTTGCTGAGGTGAACCAAAGACAAGAGTCTTTCCTCCTAGATCCCTGCACAATCGAGCCAGGTCTGTGAGGTAGGAAATAGTCCGGCTGCGAGTGTCGGCATCAGGTGACGTTACGTGAAGTCCAACAGTTTTTGCGAGAAGCCAGTGCAGGCCGATACATTCAAGACCAGCTTGTGCAATGATGCGACGAAGATCTCCCCTTTGATTTGATGAAAGTTCGTGAGGATTCTCGCCAAGTGTAAACGGCGCGATCTCAATTCCTGTGTATCCGGAATCAGCAGCAAATTCACAGACACGTCTTAATGGCCAATTACCAAACGTCTCATTACAGATTCCATACTGCATGTGGTAGTTTCCAGGAGTTGTACAGACATAATTCGTCAATCAGCAAGTTTTATGACCTTGCCAGTTGACGCTGATTTATAGCATGCTTCGATGATTGCAACTGCCTTGCGACCTTCATGTCCATCCAGTTTTGGTTTTATTCCGGCTGATACAGCATCAAAAAATTCAGAAAAATTACGTGTATGGCAGGAATAGTTTATTGCCATTGGGTCAGCTGCACCCCCTGACGTGCCACTTACGCCACCAAAACGTGAGCGAATAGTGTCATCATCAGAATGAGATTCCCGGAACTGCCAGTTCACGATTTGTTCTTCTTCAATTTCAGCAGTTCCTCCACGTCCGCCGAAGATAAAGCGACGTAATTGACCAGGAAAAAGACTTGTTGTTGCCAGCAATTGACCGAGACCACCATTCTTGAGTTTTAGTACTGCCAGGCAGGTGTCTTCAACTTCAATAGATTCTAGAGCGTGTGATTTCATAGCTGTAAAAGCAGCGACACTTTCAATTGGGTTGGCGGTTGGCGGGATGTGAGACATTGATGCACCAGCGACCCATTGAAGAGCATCAACGCCGTGTATGGATTGATTCATTAAGGCTCCACCTCCATCCAGTGCGAGCGTCCCCTGCCAGCGTCCTTGCCCGTAGTAGGCATCATCTCGCCACCATGGCACGGCACTTGATGCCACAGCGAGATCACCAAATCGACCGGCTGCTGCTGCTGCATAAACAGTCTGCAAAACGGGATTAAATCTTTGGGGAAAGATTGCACCTAAACTCACACCAGTTTTTTCAGCAGCTTTTATCATGCGGTCGATTCGCCGGGTCGTTATCTCAAGTGGTTTTTCACAAAGAACGTGAACTCCCTTCCGCATTGCCTTAAGTGCTACATCAAGGTGGGCGCCAGACGGAGTTGCAATCGTTACTACGTCAGGTTTTTCGCGACGAATCATACGCGATGGATCTGGGTACCAGGAACAACCATGTTGTTCAGCAAAGTGCAGCCCTTTTTCCTCTGTGCGACAACAGGCCGAAACGAGTTCGACGGAAGGTATGTCAGCTAGGGCGAGGGCGTGTATCTCAGCTATCGCGCCAATACCAATAATGGCAACGCGCACGGTGAAACTCCTTTGGTATGAATGATGGTTGGGTTGGATGGAACGGTCGTGGTGGAATAATCGGGCAGAATTTCATCGAGGTTTGATTCAGCATTTGCATCTGGCGACGCTTCAAAATCAGTTTGATTAGGATTCACGAATTACTGTATCAACGTAGAAGATGCTCTCTGGTGAAGATCCTCGGTGTCCTGGGCCTGGCTGGTAATACTCTAAATAATAAAGCCTATGGCAATAGTGATACAACGAAGAAGTGTCCATAAGTCAATGTTTCGATATAACATTTACTTATCATGAGAGATCTTTCCTCGTTCTTCTATCGTTATAACCGTATCGGCATACCCAGGCTTTCTGCGCCAAAAAACGACTAAAAATGTCAGGCTAATTTCAGTATTGCTGCTTGAATAGCGTCCAGATAGGTGCGCCTTTTTATGGGCTGGTGAAGGGGGCAAACTAGGGTGAGTGCAGTTGTTTCCCAATCGGAATTTACAGTAACAATTTCAATGGTTCCCTATGGCGTCTTCTCTCCCCGCTTCTCCAATTAAATTATTAAAACATGCAGACGCACAGGTTGTATTGGTAGCTTCAGGAGGTGGCACGCAGGTTATTCCACAACTGCTGGCTCAGGGTGGGGCTAGTGATGTCATGCTTGAAGTGCTGGTGCCATATGCAAAGTCAGCCGTCGCAGAATTCTTAGGCAGTGATCCTTTAGCCTACTGCAGCGACCATACAACGAGGCAACTGGCAGTTGCTGGCTGGCATCGCAGTATTAAGCTTTCTAATCAGGGTCGAAACAATGTGGGCGTCGCCGTAACCGCGAGCCTGCGATCAGAGAAGCCCAAAATGGGTCAGCACAGGGTGCATGTAGCAGTGCACCGGGTTCTAGGAACACTTGCCGCCACACTACAACTGACAAAAAACGCAAGGAGTAGATTAGAAGAAGAATATATTGCGGCATTACTATGTCTGGACGTCTTGGTGAGTGCTGTTACAGAAAAGACAGATCATCCGTGGCGAAAGCAGTTGGAAGCACTCCTTTTGCCAGAGGAAGAAATTGTTTGTGATGAATGCAGGCCACCAGTTGGTTGGCAAGACTTATTTAGCTCTGAAGAAGTCACGGTGCCAATTAAAATAAACAGTGAAATGCCGGCATCACCATTTTCCAGGCAAATGAACAATCGACTTATTTTTAGTGGATCATTTGCGCCACTTCACGATGGCCATCTTGCGATGGCCGGCATTGCCGAGGAAATCGCAGAACGACCCGTCGAATGGGAATTGTCTGTGACAAATGTTGATAAGCCGATGTTGGACTATATCGAGGTCTCGCGAAGAGTAGAGCAATTCAAAGGGAAGACACTTTGGCTTTCACGAGCGGCAACGTTTATTGAAAAAGTTCATGTTTTCCCACAGTCGACATTTGTAATGGGAGCGGATACGTATGTGCGCCTCATAGATCCAAAATACTATCGTGGTTCAAAAACACGACTGAATGATGCAATACGAGCCATTTGTCACCAGTCCCGAGGATTAATTGTTTTTGGTCGAATGTATAACCAGGAATACCAAAACCCAACCACGTTTGATGTGCCGCAAGCACTTAGAGAAATCACATATTTTGTCTCGGAACGAGAGTTTCGGATGGATGTCTCCAGTAGTGACATAAGAGCGAATAAAACGTAATCGACAGGAGCAGCCTGTTGTTTACGACCGAACAATTTTTGCCAGACCCGCACCGAGGCGATCAAGGGTGAGGCTGTGATCTTCTCGGCCTATGTGCACTCGTATTAGGCTTACTTCAGTATTGTTCGATAAAGATTCTGATAATGCGATATCAAACTCACCCTCGGTACGGACTTCATACCCTTTACCACCGCCCAATACCTGAGGAAGCATCTGGTATTGCCAGGTATTTATGTCATTGAACATTCCTTCATGAATAAGTCGTTCCGTTCCATAGCCGCCATTATCCAAAACAATTATTGTTGCTGCCAATCGATGCTTGATAATGGTGGATAACTCCATGCCAGTCATTTGAAAAGCACCGTCACCGACTAGGGCAATAGTCTTCAGGTCAGGCCGGGCCATTTTGGCACCAACTGCTGCCGGTACAGCAAAACCCATTGAGGTGTAATACGCAGGTGACAGGAATTCTGTTTGGCCGCGAATGACGAGTTCGCTTGAAGCAAATAAAGCATCACCAACATCAGCAATCACAATTGTTTCGTCGTCGAGTGACTCGTCGAGCCTTCTCACGAGACGAGTTGTGGTGATCGGCCGATCTTTTTCGAGCGTGAATGGTCCTCGTGCTACTGCAGGTCCGGGAGGGAGGATTTGTTTTTGAGCTTTCGGGTGTGATGCAGCTAGGCCATGGATGAAGTCTTCGAGAAGTACATTATGGAAATGATGGTGACTGATTCGTAATTCCTCACTCGTGGCTAAAATACTGTTTGTGAGATTGATATTTGCAGTGAAGATACCGAGATTCACATCAGTAAGCATTGTTCCAAGCAGGATGACACAATCGCTCTGCTCCACGTAAGAAGAGATTTCTTCTCTACCCATTGCGCCTTCGTAGAGCCCCAAGTAGAGAGGATGTACCTCACTGATAACACTTTTCGCTAACATTGATGCCGTTATTGGAATTCCAGATGCATTTGCAAGGGCAAGTGTTTCTGCTTGGAGTCCGTAACGATGGAGTTCGACTCCGGCGACAATGACTGGTTGTTTTGCCTTTTCGATCCGTGCCGTGGCTTCTTGGATTGCTTCGGCAAGTGCCGCGGGGTCACTTTCAACAGGAGACGGCTTGAAATCTCTCGGATGCTCAGGGATCACGTCAACCATATCCCGAGGGACTTCGATATACACTGGACGCTTAAAGCGATGTGCTATATCCAATGCGTAATCAATATCTCGAAATGCGGTTGTTTGGTCATTCAACTCAAGGCTCACGGCACAAAGCTTGTCAAAAACATCAAGTTGGGTACTCCAATCACGAACACGATGATGGAGTAATGGATTATTAATCCTTTCCTTCAGGCCAGTTGCCCCTGAAATGACAATGACAGGACTTTGTTCGGCATATGCACCTGCTATTGAATTTGCGAGGCTTAATCCTCCAACTCCATACGTTACGCAAACGGCTCCCATCCCATGAACCCGAGCATAGGCATCAGCTGCAAAGCCGGCACAATCTTCTCTTGTACAGCTCACGAGTTCGATTTCACTGTGCTCGAGCATGCTGTAGAGAGCGAGAACATAATCTCCTGGCAATCCGAACACGTGTTGAATGCCGTAGTCGGTAAGTCGGCTAATTAAATACTGACCGATGGATAGGCCTTCAGAAGCAGGGACTCGGTCCATAACAGGCCGCCTGCCGGTACGAAACTTGCGGAGTGCCGGAGCGTGTGATTTTGATGCAGACGAAGACTTTGAATTATTCTTGTGCGCAGGCATAGTGGCAAACCCTCAAATGAAAGTTTTATTTTCGTCAGAGAAGATAGCGGTCTATCCAACGAAAATATTTTACTCATCTGCCTGTGAGGAATTCTGCCTATGCCGTTTTTGCCATGAGGCAAGAAGCACGAGCCAGAATCCAAGAAACGCTGCCATGCAGCCGATAACGATCAAAGGACGCCTAGGGTCATGGTTTAAAGAATAGGCACCTATGGCCTGTGCAATTCCCCAGACAGTAAGGCCTCCGAAAATCCAGCGTATAAGGATTTTTGATCCTGGAGGATTTGACCGAGGTATTTTGGTTTTATTGGAGCGATTTGGAGAGGTGTCAACCATTATTTAAAAAATGTTGTTTTCTTCATGGTGAAGGTAGTCAGGACGAACCGCACACGAGAACACTATTCTCATGGTATGAGAATAGTGTACCGGTCTGCCGTCATGCGTTTATGGCGAGCAGTGGTACAGTAATGGCCGGTTTCCAAAAAAAAGGCCCCCGGAAAGGCTTAGGTCCCAGGGGGGCGGAGAACCTGAGCCATTTCCGGGAGCGATTGGTCCTTGAGGAATGAGTGTTCAAACCGGGTTCAATCATCGATTCAAACACATGGTTCAGACATAAATTGCGATTCCTCTCAGCAATTCCATCTTCATTCCAGATGGAAGGACGGTAATTAGGCACCGTTTCATGGGTCAAGAGTGATTTTTGTTGTTGCAGTCAGCGGCTGTGGGGGCAGAGAGAAGGTAATTCACAAAAGTATTACCTTCTTTTTGTATCCGTTTACAATGAGCCAAACTCGAAAGAAACGCATCGGTTCAATAAAAGGATATTCCCTATGTCACCTAGTCAGCCAATCATGTCTCCTCACGCCATCATCCCTGATTCAGGTAGTCCCCCTACGCAAAGTGCTTGGCAGGCTGCTTTCAGTAAGGCTCTTCCTTACGAAGCATTCCTCCAACACCATGCGACTCCTGAGCAGCAGGCAAAATGGGAATCCTCTCGGGCACAAATCTCTCTCGCACCAGAGCATGAAAAAGTGCTCAAAGACTTTGTCCGTAAAATGCCAGTCATGGTTTTAGCCGGGGCCTGGTGTGGTGATTGTGTAAGCCAGTGTCCGATCTTTTTGCACTTTGCAAATATCGCGTCGTGTATCGACCTGCGATTTTTGGATCGTGACGCACAGCCTGAAATAGCTGCCCATCTGACTGTTTGTGGTGGACAGCGAGTGCCTGTTGCACTTTTTTTAAGCGAAGACTTCTTTCCGATAGTCACGCACGGTGACCGAACTCTGTCAGCATATCGACTTGCAATGGCCCAAGAAGCTGGATCAAGTTGCTCAACAGGAATTGTTCCTCCGAGCAACGAATATCTCCAGGCGGTAGTGGGCGACTGGCTCGATGTCTTTGAGCGAGTTCAACTCATTCTCAGGTTGTCTGGTCGTTTACGAAAAATTCATGGTGATTGAGTACATAGTCTGAAAACCAGAGGAAATCATGACAAGCCGCGAACGTTGGACGGTGTATCCACTTCTCTTTCTTGCAATCGGACTGGCAATGCGTCCGGGGGAAGAGTCGCAGTTGCAAATACAAACTGAGTTGCTCTCATCTTCTACGGTTCGGTGCCGTGAGGTTCTTATTGAATCTGATGATGGAACCGTGTTGTTACACATGGGCCGAGTTGTAGATGGTGGTGGTGGCCGTATAGAAGTAAAGGATGCAGCCGGCGAAAACACTGTAGCTATAGGAACACGGCCAGATCAGGCCTTGGGAAGAATTGAATTCTTTGATACTGAAGGCCGTCTTAGAAGTGTTCTTGACGGACTCGATGAAGAATGAGTTTCTTAAGAACACATTTTGGTTGATCTTTAGTCAACGGCCAGATCACCCTCTTATCAGAGGTACTAAACCTGGAAGCAGTACGCCCGGAGGGATTCGAACCCCCAACCCTCGGTTCCGAAGACCGATGCTCTATCCAATTGAGCTACGGACGCGTGCACTATAGTGTACCAACCGTCGTCTCGATCTGCGATGGGCTAGCCCAGAGTTCTAAGACTGACTCCGTTTGGCATCGTTTTGGGGGTTAAGTTGACCGAATCCGATTTGTGGGACACGATACATATTCATTAATCCCCGTCGGCTTTACTGGGTCGTGTACTCACTTTCCAATCGCACTTTTTTGCCATGTCCAATGTTACTCTTCGAGTGCTCCACGGTGCCGATCGAGGGAAGGTTTACGATGAAGTTTCTACGCCGGTAACGATAGGCCGGGAAGAAGGTAATACAATCCAGCTGAATGATGAGCGAATCAGTCGGTATCATTTGAAGCTCCAAGCCGATCACTCAAAGATTGTTTTGACAGATCTGGACAGCACGAATGGAACGAAGGTCAATGGCGAAGAAATCCATGTTCGTATCGTGCGAGATGGTGACATGATAGCCCTTGGACGATCAGTCTTATTGATGGGGTCGCACAGTGATATAGATCGACGAATTGCTGATATTGCCTCAAAAATGCCCGCGGACGAACAAGACCGAGCCCGTGTCATGCAAGAGCGGCTCGAGCGTGCCTCGAAGCATCAATCGGATATTATTGAGGATCTTGGTGATGCAAAGCTTCCACTCCTTCCCGGTGGTCCGCCCCCGATGCCCGAACAGTTGAGTCCTGCTCAGTCTGCAGAGTTATGTGAACTCCTTGATTACGTCCAAGCCATACTACGAGAGACAATGGATGGGGCTGTGATGCGTCCGGGGCATGAAAAAGTTGAAATTGATTTTGCACCCTGGCAGGGCCTGCTTGACCTACAGGCAAGCCTTGCAGAAATGTTAAGGCAGATCGGTGAACCTTCGTCAGACTGAGTGATGTTTTAGCAATACATAATGTACTTACCCCCCTTCGCG
>JBDOMQ010000370.1:0-8111 GCA_039831725.1 Pirellulales bacterium | reverse complement strand
CAATGGTAAAATCACATCGATCACGTGCAGCAACAAGATACTTACGTGGTGTGTAATTCTTTGCCAAGAAATCTCGGCCTTCCATAAACGAAGGAATGGGGAGCCCAGCAGCTGCAAGGCTTGCCGGCGCAATATCAATGCCACTGACAAGATCATCACGGACCTGACCCGATTTAATACCTGGGCCTGCCACAAGTAGCGGCATACGAATACCACCTTCGTATAAAAATTGCTTGTGACGATGAAGTTTGTAGCCATGGTCACTGAAGCAGAAGATGTACGTTGAATCAGTCAGGCCATCTTTTTCAAGCTGGTCAAGCAACTCGCCAATTTCCTGATCAGTCTTGAGAAGACAGTCGTAGTGGTGTGCAATTTCTTCACGGACTTCAGGAATGTCTGGGTAGTACGGCGGAACAGGTACGGTTGCAGGATCAATCACTGGCTTTGCCCGCTTGCCAAGCTTGCCGCCACGAAGTTGAACCTGACCAAAAAATGGCTGGCCATCTTTGCGGTTCCTCCAAAGATTTGTTTTGCTGTTCGGGCTATAGAAATCGTCTGGACTCCATTTGAAGTTGTAATCATCTTTGCCAGATTGATTAAACGTAAAGTACCCGGCTTTCTTCATCAAAACTGGAAGAGGCTCGACGCCTGCCGGTAATCGAATGTCATCAAAAGCTGCGCCCATCGTCTGACCACGAAAATTTGGTCGACCACTGCGGTGGTTGTGAATACCAAAGCTTGTCTGCATTGCACCGACAATCGTGGCGGAACGAGTTGCTGAGCACACACCAGCTGGCGTGTAGAATCGATCAAAGCGAATACCACGTGCAGCAAGTCGGTCGAAGTTTGGTGTTTCTATGAGTGTTTCGCCATAACAACTGAGCCAGCCACTGATATCCTCGAGGTAAATCCAAAGAACATTCGGGCGGCTCTCAGCATAGGCACATGCACAGTGCAGACTGAGTACAACTGCTAAAAAATACTTGATCATCAGATAGACCCCTCTTTGAAAAGAACACCACACTTTGCAGACTGCATGATGAGCAGATGTTCCTGTTCTGCCAAGCGTTACAAAAACACATCGGAAAAAACAGCTAATTAGGCTGTTGGTGCTGAGTGAATCTGAAAACAGATGGTGCAGTCTACTGTGAGACTGCAGCAGCGTCAGGCAAGAAGATCCTGAATAATCTTGGCGTGCTCAACACCTGTCAGTTTCTGATCAAGACCAAGATGCCGATATGTAAATCGCTCATGGTCAAATCCAAGCAGATGAAGCACTGTGGCATGAAAATCTCGTATATGCACAGGATCTTTCACGATGTTGTATGAGAAGTCATCGGTTTCACCATAGATTTGTCCAGGCTTGGCTCCACCACCACACATCCACATCGTGAAGCAACGTGGATGATGATCACGACCATAGTTTTCTTTCGACAGACCACCCTGTGAATAGACCGTACGGCCGAATTCACCACCCCAGACGATGAGCGTGTCGTCAAGAAGCCCGCGAGACTTCAAGTCATTAATCAATCCGTAACAGGCCTGATCTATATCTCGACAGCCATTCGGAAGTCGATTCGCAACGTCACTGTGTGTATCCCAATGATTGAGGTAGAGCTGGACAAACCGGACACCACGCTCCACCATGCGTCGTGCCATGAGGACTGAGTTGGCGAACGATCCGGCGTTTTTTACCTGATCACCATATAGCGCAAGCGTGCTTTCAGATTCCTGAGAAATATCAGTAAGGTCAGGCACACTGGTCTGCATCCGGTAGGCCATCTCGTACTGTGCAATACGTGTTCGTATTTCAGGGTCACCAATCTTCTCAAATGTCTGCTGGTTTAAAGCCTGTAGTCCATCAAGTGTTTTCCTGCGAACGGCGTCAGGAACACCAGGTGGATTGTTGAGGTAGAGGATAGGGTCGCCACTCGAGCGAAAACTCACACCGGCATATTCACCCGGAAGATAGCCACTCGACCAAAGTCGGGCACCGATTGCCTGTGCCTGCGCCGGCTTTGTGGATTGGGCAACGAGAACAACAAACGCTGGTAAATCTTCATTGAGGCTTCCAAGGCCATAACTTGTCCATGAACCGAGACACGGACGCCCCGTAATCTGATTCCCCGTCTGCATATAGGTAATAGCAGGCTCATGATTGATCGCTTCTGTATGCATGCTCCGTACAAAGCACATTTCATCAACCATTTTTGCAGTCCATGGCAAGAGTTCAGTCACCCACATGCCACTTTCACCATGCTGTTTGAATTTGAATTTTGATGGTGCAATCGGAAATCGCTTTTGACCAGATGTCATGGTTGTCAGCCGTTGGCCGTTCCGAATGCTTTCCGGTAAGTCCTTGTCATACCAGTCATCCATTACAGGCTTGTAGTCATACATATCTTGCTGCGGCGGTCCGCCAACCATGTGAAGATAGATGACATGTTTAGCCTTCGGGGCAAAGTGAGGCCCAATAGCGCCCGGTACACGTGGTATCTCAATGTTTGAATTGTTTTGGGTATTCGGCGCACTCTGCGCGAGCCCACCTGGCAGAAGTGATGCAAGCGCCGCACCACCAAGGAGATGGCTCCCTTGCTCAAAGAAACGTCGTCGTGTGAGGTTGAGCCCCAGCTCATCCAGCGGTGATCGAATTGGTGGATTCATGGATTCACCCCTTCTAGATGACTTATTTGGAAAGTACTTCGTCCAGATTCATGAGTTGATTCGTCAGCATGGTCCAGCTTGCTAGCGTCACAGCATCTTCATGACGAGGCTGTGACTGGCCGACTGTGATAACAGCTTGTGCATCTTCAAGATGTTCCTTGTACCAAGTCGTCAGATCAGCCAGTGATTTTTTCACAACAGGCTTTTCGGCTTCAGCCAGTGGCCGTGACAAGAGTCTGTTTGCGATGTAATCAATGCGTTGGTCGTCATTGCTCCCACCCAAAAATAGCGCGTCGTCTGCTAATGCCCTTGATGCTTCAATAAATTGTGGGTCATTCAATACGACGAGTGCCTGTAGCGGCGTATTTGTTCTGTCTCTCCTCACGGTACAGACTTCACGTGAAGGCGCGTCAAGAATATCCATCGAGGTGGGCGGAGCCGATCGTTTCCAGAACCAATACATGCTTCTGCGATACAGATCAGCACCTGTACTTGCCTCATATTTTTTTGTGTCGCTCTGTGGCATGGCAACCGCCTTCCAAACCCCTTCGGGTTGGTATGGCTTGACGCTCGGGCCGCCTATTTTCTGAACGAGTAGACCACTGGCAGCCAAGGCCGTGTCACGAATCATTTCAGCATCCATTCGGAAGCGAGGACCTCGTGAAAGCAAGCGATTGTCGCGATCCTTGACCAATTTTTCAGGCGTCGCTGTCGCTGCCTGTCGATAGGCAGCGCTGGTTACAAACAGTCGGAAGAGATGTTTGACATCCCATCCGCTTTCTCGGAATTCCACAGCAAGCCAATCGAGAAGGTCTTGGTTACTTGGGAGTTCTCCCGTGATTCCAAAGTCGCCACTTGTGCGAACAAGGCCAGTTCCAAAGACTTCTTGCCAGAATCGATTGACGGTAACACGACTGGTAAGTGGATGATCTTGCAGGAGGAGCCACTGCGCTAGGCCCAAACGATTTTTTGGAAGCGTTTCCGGGTAGGCCGGAAGTGCAGCCGGAGTTCCAGGGGCAACCTCATCGAGTCGTTTGTCGTACTCGCCACGATCGAGCACAAAAGCTTTGGCCATGTCAGGCTTTTCTTGCATGACATGAGCAATGGTGCCACGTTTTTTGATGACTGCTTCTTCAGCGACCAATGCGTTCTCTCGAGCCTTGGCTGCCTGAAACGGTTTATCGAAAGCCGTGAGCCACCAATCATACAGACGATTCGCAGCCTGGAGCCGTTCCTTCTTTGGCAGTTTGACGATATCAGTTAGAAGATCCGCTTTTGCAATGCTTTCAACTTCGTTTTGAGACAGAGCTCGGCCCCAAATGGAAACACTGGTAAGACCAAGATTTTTAGCAGGCGATCCCTTTGATCGACTACCAATAACGAAGGGCACCGTATCAGTGCGCGTTGTGTTTTTCTTGAATTTGTTGACTGCAACCTTTGGTTTTTGTTGCAGAACACCGTCGTAATAGATTTTGATGCCACCAGGATTCCCGCTGCCGTTATATGACAGCGTGACGAGTGTCCAGACATCTGGCTTGAGTTGTTGTTTTGCGACAACTTTTAATGCGTCCTCAGGCCATTTGTGGATCAGGTGCATGCCGACACGGCGATCTTCAACCCATAAGTCCCATCCGCGGTGTGCATTTGACTCATCCATCCGAGAAGCAATGGAAAAATTTTTATTCCCATCTTCTTTGGGAAGCTTGACCCAGCAGGAAATAGTAAATGGCTGATCATGCTCGAAGTCACCAGCTGATGAGAGTTCAACAGCTTTTCCATTTACTAATGCAGCAGACATGCCGCTGGGACCTGGCAGCCATGACGTCGAGTCTGAAAGCGGTATGGTGGTTTGTTTTCCTAAAAAAGATGCCTTTGTTTTATTTCCCTCACCCTCAGAAAATGCAATATCGAGAAGCGGCGTCTCTTGAGGCCCGACTGCAAGAACCTGATCGGCCGTGAGTGATTGAACCCATGTGTGGAATTCGCCTTTTGCATTCTTCTTGCGAGCGGCTACGGCTGCTCGAGCACCAGGCAGTTCGTTCTCAATTGCACGAAATCGAGTCCGATCTTCAGCAAGGGGCACTGCGAGCACAGGCGGGGTGTTATAGACGTTGCCGTCTTTTGCACGCTGCGTTGTGTTGTTGAAAAATGCTGAGAGTTCATAAAACTCTTTCTGTGATAAGGGGTCAAACTTATGGTCATGGCAGACAGCGCAACCGGCAGTAAGCCCCATGAAAACCTGTGCTGTGGTTTCAGTTCGATCCCTTGCATAAAGAACAATATATTCCTCGTCGATGATCCCACCCTCATTGGTCGTCATATTGCAGCGATTGAAGCCAGTGGCAATCTTGTTATCAAGAATCTGATCAGGCGTTGCACCTGGCCCATGATCAGTGACCAGGTCTCCTGCAAGTTGCAGGATCGTGAATTGATCAAAAGGCATATTGCGGTTGAACGCATTAATAACCCACTGGCGGTATGTCCAGATTTCACGGAAGTTATCAAAGTGAATGCCATGGGTGTCAGCGTATCGAGCATAATCAAGCCAGTGTCTGCCACGATGTTCACCCCACTCGAGTTTTGAGAGGAATGTATCGACGAGGCGTTCATATGCATCGGCATGCGGATCGAGAACAAACGCCTCAACAACTGACGGTTCTGGTGGCAGTCCGGTGAGGTCATAGGAAAGCCGACGAGCGAGTGTCCGACGGTCAGCTTCTTCAGCTGGCAGAAGTTCTTCAGCTTCAAGCTTTGAAAGAATAAAGGAGTCGATAGGGTTGCGAACCCAGCCCTGTTTTTTCACTTTTGGAACTGGTACTCGTGTTGGTGGAATGAATGACCAGTGCGGCTCGTATTCAGCGCCTTCTTTGATCCACTGTGTGAGAAGAGCTTTCTGTTCTGCTGAAAGTGTTTTCTTGATCTCCGGTGGAGGCATGACCTCTTCGGGATCTTCAGAATAAATCCGGTCGAGCAGAACTGTTGAGTCAGGGTCACCAGCAACGATTGCTCCATACTCAATAGCATCATCTCGACGATCAAGGCGTAGGTCAGCCTTTCGGCTCGCCGAGTCTGCTCCGTGACAGGAGAAACAGTTTTCAACCAAAATCGGTCGAATATGTTCGTTGTACGAAAGCGGCTCCTCAGCTCGAACGAACTCAGGAGTGAGGCCGATTTGAAACAAAGCGATTGCAAACCCTGCAAAACACAGGGTCAACGGAACGCGTTGTATTGGTAGCCGCATGGGCGAGGGTTCCATCGATGTAACTCCAGAGAGTCCGTTGGGAACACCCACGTCGCCACCTGCAGTGCAAAACCTGCAAGCGCGGATCCCAGAGGGGATCGATCAGCGGGGTCTATCTATACTTATTAATAGCACTTTTTTTCCGTAACGGCAAGAAAGTCTCAGCGTAAAAGAGGGAGGGAAAGTACAAAAAAAACCTATTTGTAACCAAAAAGTACCAGGTTCCATCGACACAAACGTTTTTTAGGTTCTGGTATGTACTTCTCTTTCCAATAGTCTTTTCTTTCTGAATCTGTGGGAAACCAAAAAATGACTCGACACATTCTGTACGTGCTCTGTTTTGTCAGTTGCTGCGTTACCACACTTCATGCAGCAGATCCGCCCGTGCCTCGTCAGGAAGAGTGGCAGCGTGTTACCAAAGCGATTGGTGAAGGCAAGCCAAAAACCGGTCGGGATGTACTTGCAGGAATAGAGCAGGCAGCCATCACTGAGCAGGTGTGGGATGAGGTTGCTCGTGCGATTGCGACCCGAGTGTTACTTGAAAATTCGGATCGCCCTGGTGATGACCCACAGCGATTGATTGATTTGGATGCTGCAATACAAGGTGCGCCCATACAAACTCGTGGTGCCCTCCAAGCTATTCAGGCCAACTGGACATGGACGTTTTTCCAGATGAATCGTTGGCGATTTGCTCAGCGAACAACTCAAATGAAGAGTGACGCAGATCGCGAGCTGTCAGAAATAAGCTCATGGGATCTCCGTCAGATCGTTCTTGAAATTCATGATCAATTTGAGATGGCACTCTCTGATGATAGAGGGCTCAAAGATTTACCCGTCAACGACTGGGCCATGCTGATCGAGGCGGGTTCAATGGGCGATGCCTACCGGCCGACTCTCTGGGATGTCGTGGTACGGGATGCCATCGCGTTTCATCAGACAGGTGAACGGGGGCTGGTTGCTCCCGAAGATGCATTTGAGCTTGAGGCATCGAGCCCGGCACTTCAGGACATCAATGCCTTCCGGGCATGGAAGCCAGTCCAAGCTGAGGCAAACGATGACTCGGTAACAGATAAAGATTCACCGGTACTGCGGGTTATCAGGCTTTATCAGCAGATCTTGGACTTTCATGCAGATGATAAAGACCAGACGGCCTTTCTCTCGGCAGATCTAGACCGTCTTATCTGGGCACGTGGTGTGGCAGTTCCCGACGCAGAAGCTGAACCAGATGAGATCATTCAAAAGGCTCTAACAGAATTTATTGATCGGGCTGGTGATCATGAGATAAGTGCGATGGCACGAGTCGCCTTGGCAGAGATCCTTCGTCCAAAAAACCCAGCACAAGCCAGAGCAGTTGCACTCGAAGCTGTTGAGCGTCACCCACAAAGTGTTGGTGCAAAACAATGCCACAATATCATTGCCCAGATTGAGTCAAAGGAGTTAGCTGTTGCAACAGAACGCACCTGGGCCAAGCCCTGGCCGGCACTTCAAGTCACCTATCGCAATATCGATCGCTTGCATCTCCGACTTGTGGAGGCGAATTGGGAACAGCGACTGCTTGAAGGAAAGCCGTATGGGTACGGGATTGATCAAAACGATCGTGAGCGGATTCTTTCACTTCCAAGTATTCAAGACGCCATTGTTGTTCTTCCACCAACTGAGGATTATCGGTCTGCCGTAAAAGAATTTCCTGTTGAGTCAGTATTTGACACAGAAACAATTGGTCCGGGTGCGTACTGGGTCGTATGCAGTCATCGTGGAGATTTTAGTGAACGTGACAATGTGGTATCCGCAACACTTATCTGGGTCACTCGGATATCGGCAGTGAATACAACAGACTATCAATCACCAATTTCACAACACACGGGCTATGTCGTTGATGTGGAAAGTGGGAAGCCGATTCAGGGAGCAGAAGTGACGGCATGGCGTCGCGACCAGGAATCTCGTCCACGAAGGATGGTCAAGCAAGAAACAACAGAAACGAATCAGGATGGCCAATACACATTGAAGGCAGATTCAGGAAAGGAAACTGTCTTTGTTGTGTCTTCTACAATCGATGGGCAGATTCACCACGTATTGACTGAGCCAGAACGATTGTGGCGCCGCGACAATACACAACGTTCCAAAAGGTCGCGGTCGATCGTGCTGATGACAGATCGAGGAATATATCGACCAAGTCAACAGCTCCATTTCAAAGGTGTTCTGATTG
>JBDOMQ010000158.1:0-8114 GCA_039831725.1 Pirellulales bacterium | reverse complement strand
GGTTCTGCTGGTTTCTCCTCTGCTGCTGACAACAACAATTCTGTATGCCATCTCTTTATTCTGTCAGGTCAGTCCAACATGGCTGGTCTGAGGCCAGAAGAGTCTTTTACTCCTGATGTGGAAGAAGCATTCGGGAAAGACCATGTCCTCGTTGTGAAAGACGCACTTGGTGGGCAGCCCATTCGAAGATGGTACACCGATTGGAAGGCTGCGGACGGAAGTCGGCCGGAGTCAACAGGAGATTTGTACCAACGTCTTATGGAAAAAGTTCAGGTGGTAACAGTTGGTAAAGAAATCCAAACGGTTACCTTTATTTGGATGCAGGGTGAGCGAGATGCAAAGGAAGAGCACGGGGTGGTCTACAAAGCAAGTCTTGAGGGCCTGCTTAAGCAGTTGTCCGGTGATTTAAAACGAGACGACATTAACGTTGTAATTGGTCGTCTCAGTGATTTTGATATGAATAATACAAAATATCCTCATTGGACACTGGTTCGTGAGCAACAGGCCGCTTTTGTGCAGGATGGTTCACGACGCACTTTAGTTAATACAGATGATCTCAATGATGGAGTCAATCGTCGCGGAAAAGAAATCCGTAATGACTTGCATTACTCAGCACAAGGGTATGTCGAATTAGGTAGGCGATTTGCGAAAGAGGCCATTCAGTTGATTGAGGCTACGAATGGGCTCAGTGGTGGGCAGTAGTACGGTTTTGTCGTTATGTCTCTTAAAAGTTGTAGGGGGGCTACGGGTGGTCAATTTATATGCCAGAATCGCCGGAATTATCCTCGTGTTTGGGAATGCAATATACCTGTACGACCAGACCATATGTCGTGGTTCGGAACCAAATATTCCTGAGCGTCGTGTTCTTGTAATTGGAATAGATGGCGTTCGGCCTGATGCACTTCAAATTGCAGATACGCCAGCTATTGACGAACTTATCTCAGCAGGTGCATTTACAAACAACACGCAAATTCTCGGTGATCGCTACCGCGATAACGAAACGATCAGCGGGCCGGGTTGGTCAAGTTTTCTCACAGGAGTCTGGGCAGATAAACATGGCGTGAACGATAATACGTTTCGTGGTGAAAACTATGATCAATATCCACATTTTTTTGTGTATTTGAAGCGAGCGTTCCCCAAGGCTGTTACGGGATCATTTGTCGACTGGGAGCCGATTGACACGTTTATTCTTCGTGATGCAGATGTACGAGAAGTTTGTCCGGCATCGAGCAAAAATAGTTTGTCACAGAAGGATGAAACACTAGCTAACAAGGCAGCGAAGTTTTTGGCTGAGCAAAACCCTCATGCGGTCTTTGTCTATTTTGGTCAGGTTGATGAAGTTGGTCATCAAGATGGGTTTCATCCAAGTGTGCCGAGCTATCTGCAGGCTCTACAGGCTGTGGATGCCCATGTTGCGACTCTTGTAAAAGCAATTCAATCACGTGCAGAATACCTTGCAGAGAATTGGCTTGTTGTTATTTCCACGGATCACGGAGGTCGCGGTAGGAAGCATCGTGGTGGTCATGACGTTCCAGAAATATTCACGACTTTTTTGGTAGTCAGTGGTAGCAGTTCCATACAAGGAAAGATTGAGGAGCCTTCCTATATCGTCGACGTTCCCGTCACAGCACTTACGCACCTTGGTGTCCCAGTTGATGTGGCTTGGCAACTCGATGGTAAAGCTGTAGGGATAAGGCAAGAGTTCCTGAGAGACCATTAGGATTCCCTTGGAAGTATTTGTGCTGAGCAAGACGCTTATGCGTCGTAGTTGTTTTCTTTTGATCTTGCACTACAGTTCTTGTAGTTTTTCGTGAACTGAGCGATACTTAAAAAATCAAAGTCGTACATTTGGGCGAAGGCGCCCCTAACGGAAGCCCTTACGTGCCAATTCCCGCCCAAGCGACAGAGACTCCCAAGCACAATATGCATTGGGAGTATGCTGTACCGATTGCAAGTATTCATCTTTTATCGTGCCTGGCTATTTTACCGTGGTGTTTTAGTTGGTTTGGAGTCATTGCTGTTGCTCTTGGCACGATAGTTTTCGGAACGTTTGGAATTAATCTTGGCTATCATCGCCTGCTGAGTCATCGTAGTCTGTCAGTTCCGCTATGGTTCGAGCGTCTATTGGCAACTCTTGCGGTCTGCTCACTAGAAGACACTCCTTCCCGTTGGGTTGCAAATCACCGTCTTCATCACTGCCATTCCGATGATGACCCCGACCCCCATTCGCCTCGAGACGGTGTTGCCTGGTCACACATGGGATGGCTTTTTCGTCGTGCTCCACATAGAAGGTCTCTTGAGTTTTTAGACAAGTATGCTCGAGATATTCTCGTCGATCCTTATTATCGTGCACTTGAACAACATCCAACCGCAGTCCTCTGGATCTATATCGCCCATGCGGTAGTGTTTGGGATTTTTGGCCTGCTGGTTGGTCGCTTGATCTCAGGCAATTGGGCAGCGGGCGTGCAGCTTGCCGTGAGTTTGATTGTCTGGGGTGTCTTTTTACGAACCGTTCTTGTTTGGCATATCACGTGGAGTGTGAATTCACTTACACATCTCTTTGGGTATCGCACTTACTCGACGGGAGAAGATAGCAGGAATAATTGGCTAGTAGCCATATTAGCAATGGGGGAAGGGTGGCATAATAATCATCACCACGATCCAGTGAGCGCTAGTACTCAGCATAAGTGGTGGGAATTTGATGTCACCTACTATGTCATCTTGCTGTTGAAGTCTCTTGGAATCGCATCAGATATAATTCAGCCACGGCACACTCGTCAGAAGCGATAAAAGAAAAAAACAGCCTGCCGTTTGTTTGTTATCGACCGGCAGACTGTTTTTTTACAAAAAATCTCAGTCAGCCTTTTTCTTCTGATTTCTTCCGGCTTCGAATTCTTCCAATGAAAGTTTTCCGTCGCCATCTTTGTCACGATTCTTGAACCATTTATCAGCCTGTTCTTTCAGGCCTTCTTTTTTCATAACACTTTTGAATTCTTCAAGTGAGAGAAACCCATCCTCATCCTTGTCTCGCTGTTTAAATTGTTTTTCAGCACTCACTGGTTTTTTTTCGCCTTCTTCGCCGCGTGTTTCAGCAATACCAAGAGCAGTGAGGGCTACAAGTGCAAGCCGTGCTATGAATCGAACTGAACGCATTATCGTACCTCGTTAGAATTAGGGTTATGATTTCCTCAAGTTGTTTGGAGTGTAAGTGTTGCCTTGTGCCCACGCAAGTAAACCAGAGTGAGGGAAGAATTCCTGGACAATACAATGTTCTTAAAGAGTTTGCAAAATCAGGTGTGCAAAGGGAAGGTTTCTGTAAGAACTGATTGCTTTGAAGACGTTCCACAAATACGTATTTAGGGAAGTAATGAAACATTATTTTTTTGTTGTTATGGGTGGGTGCTCAGCGATTCTTTTGCTGGTTTACCTGACATGTTCTTCACCTGCCGCTGGAGTAAACGGCTCTGGCATCCCTGGTTCGCCAGAGATGATTAGGCTGCATGAACTATGGAAGCCGATGAATGCTTCTCCAGCGAAGCAGAGGGGGCGAGATAGATTTAATGAAAACAAGTACGGCATGTTCATTCACTGGGGGCTGTATTCTCAATGTGGTGGTGTTTGGAAAGGGGAGCGGATGGAAGATGGTGGCACTGGTCCGAAGGTGGCTGAATGGATTATGCGACGAAAAGAAATTCCACGAGCAGAGTACGCAACGCTTGCTAACACGTTTAACCCAGTAAATTTTGACGCAGATGATTGGGTTTCAATTGCGAAGGCAGCGGGCATGAAATACATGGTCATCACATCAAAGCACCACGATGGGTTTGCGTTATTTGATTCAAAAGTGAGTGACTTTAATGCTGTGAAAGCAACGCCGTTCAGGAGAGATGTTATTCGTGAACTTGAGCAAGCGTGTGAGCGAGGTGGAATTGCTTTTGGTGTCTACTATTCCCATGCACTCGACTGGCGCGACGGTGGTGACTCTGGGATGAAAGATTTTTGCAACGACGAGACGCCAAAACAAGCCATGTTCGTAAATGATTTTGATCCTGCTGCTGTAACATTTAGCGAGTACATCAATCAGAAGTCGTTGCCTCAGGTGAAAGAATTAGTTTCAAATTATAAGCTTTCTGAAATCTGGCTCGACACACCAATTTATACTCCTCCAGATTTTAGTTTCAGATTTTATACAACGATTTACGAAGCAAACCCGGAGATTCTTGTGAGCCAGCGTATTGGGAACGAGTTCGGTGACATTGGAACTCCAGGCGATAATGTTATTCCTGACGAAGCAAGTGAAAATACGTGGGAAGGCATAGCGACAACAAATAATTCATGGGGATTTAAGTCGTACGATACAGATTGGAAGTCGCCACAGGAAACATTATTCTGGCTTCTTGAAAATGTCAGCAAAGGAGGCAATTTTTTGCTTAATGTTGGCCCTGATGGGTCAGGCCTTATTCCGAAGCAATCTGTCGACAATTTGTTAGCAGTAGGCCGATGGCTCAAGGTCAATGGTGATGCAATATACGGAACAAAACCATGGGCGATAACCCATGAAGGTCCAGCCGGAATTTCAATCAAGGGGACCGAGCACCGCAGCAAGCAAGGCTTTCAGCTCGATGTCACAAGTGAAGACTTTTGGTTTACGAAAAAAGGTCACAAGCTTTATGTGATTGGGATGGTGTGGCCAGAAAGTGGTACTGCTAAAGTTCGATCACTGAACGACTATACGTTCACAGACATAAAGCTTCTTGGTTCAGCTAAAAAGATCAGCTGGAGGAAAGGATCAGATGTGATTGAAGTTGACCTGCCAGAGATTGAATCAAAAGAATTAGGTTATGCCTTGGAGTTGATTCGTTAGCCCGATGATGTTCGCTTCCTTCCGTTTCCCGTTGGAAACGGAAATTGAATCAGACGCCTCTTCTGAGGACTTGTTGTTTCCAGGAGGCTCGCATTATTCATTCTTCGCTGGCTGAAGATTGAAGGAATGAAATAATCGAGGACACTTCTTCGGCAGTGAGCAGATTTGCAAGTTCTGGCATTAGAGAGGTAGTTGCGGGAAATATTTCATCAATCTTCTTTCGAGAAATTGTATGAACTGTTCCTACAGCATCTTTCAGTACAACGGGATCTCCGGCAGACACTTGCAGCCCACTCGTGACCGTGCCTTTGGTTGTAAGAACGGTCATTGTTTCAAAACCAGCAGCTATTGCTGCGTGTGGTTTTAGAATGTCTTCTTGCAGTGCAACAATTGAATGCTTGCGAGCGATCTGAGTTAAATCAGGACCTATTTCACCACCATAGCCGTCAACGATATGGCATTTTGCACATCCTACACGTTCGGAATGAAATACGGCTCTGCCGAGTGACGAACTACCGCTGACGTTTGAAAGTATGTCGGTTTGTAGAAGGTCTTTTCCTGTGTCGGATTGATCAACAAATATCGAAAAAGATATGTGGTCTGCGGTGTCTAGTACTTCCGATACGGCCCTGCAATTGACTTGTAATTGAAGAGGAGAGAAAACACTTACGTCATATGCAATTACAGATCGGCCTGTTACCTGTATCGCTGGCCTCGTAGTGTCGACTTGTGTCAATCCCGGAGAAACAGTCAGTGGTGGTCGTGCAGGTTTCTTTTTGCGACGTGCTGTGACCTCAGTTTGACTTGGTGGTGGTCCGCCTGGAGTTCCTCCAGAAAAAGCCATTGTCCAGGGAATTTGTGTTAGGTCGACAGTGGATTCCGTTGTCGTAAGTATGGGAGCAACCCAGAGAGCAGCCTCTGGCTTGTTGTGGGTCGAGTCAACGACGAGATAAAGGCGTTTTGCGCCACGGATATCAATTTTTATTGCTGCCTTTCCGTTACTTGTATAGACCGGCTGCCCCGGCGGAAGAAAAGATGTGTCGAGCCTCGTGCTTTGCTCAATCTTTTTAATCGGTGGCGGTTCTGGAAATATCTCGCTTAGCTGTATGTCTTTCCAATCATTTTGCAGACGATGCTGTCCCCACCAAGCGGCGTATCCACGGATGTCCTTTGGTCCATTTTTGGCAATATTCAACATTGCTGAGGCTGCTTGGAAGCTTGAATTGAAGGCAATGGCATCGATCATTTTTTTTCGATCGCCGAGTGGTAATGTTTTAGTCATGGCTCGTGTTTTGAGTGAACCAACTGCAGCATCGGGGTGCAGTCGCCACGCTATTCCAGAGAGACGGTGATCCCATATAAGCGGATCTGCCGAATGACTCACAAGAAGCTCATATGCTTCTTGTTCTTTTCCTTCACATGCCGTTCCCAAGGCTTCCAAATACCATCGGTCCCAGCCATCAAAACCATCGGCAAGCTTCTTCAGTAGCTCCTGACACGTTTCAAAAGGTTCGTCACGAAGAGATATTGCTGCCTCTCGGCGAACAGAAGGAGCAGAATCACTGCATGCTTGCTCTCGGGCTTGCAGCCAAAAGTCATGAATTTCATTCGAGACATCTGGTTCAGATATGGCACGACGCAAGGATCGAAATGCGGTAACACGTATCTGTGGATCCTCATGATGCAGTAATTCATTCAGGCGTTTTAAACCCTTCTTTCCACAGTTTGGTAAAAGCCACACAGAACGGGCAGCGAAGAAGGGTTGGTCAGATTGTGAGAGTGCGATTATCTCTGGCGATGCATCTTCTTCGAGGGCCTGAAGAGACCGGAGTCCGAGAGCTCGAACGTGGACAGCGGGACTTTTTAATGCACGAATCATCCCGGAAGCAGTGGAAAGATCAAGTTTATCTATAGTTGGAATAAAATCTTTTGGTGCCACCCGGTAGATGGTCCCGCTTCCTTGGGAATCCTGCATTCTGTGTCCACCCACTCCAGGATCGTACCAGTCACTAACGTAGATGGCACCATCCGGACCGATAGCAACATCAGACGGTCTAAACATACCGGAATGTGTACTGCCAGAACGTAGTTTCATGAATAAAGAACGCTGCAAGGCGAACCCCGCTCCTTGTGATCTTGGCGAGTATTGAAAGACTTCTCCTCGTGCAGACTCGCATACGAGAAGAAGCCCATTCGGATATATCTTCTCGAAGCATCCATTCTCTCCAAAGACAACGCCAGTTGGTGCGCCAAAACCGTACACATCACCGGCAGGAATTGTGCCAGGATCCTCCTGACGCCACTCGGCAATTCTGGTTGGCTGCCCTGGTCGTTGATCTAGTTTCCATTTCCGTGAGCCATCTGCGGAAGAGAATCCAGCGTTGCCGTATTCCATTAACCAAGTGGTTCTGCAGGCAGGGGGGTCGTCGTTGTCAGCGTGAAAGACGTCACCAAAAGAGGACAGGCTCTCCTCGTATACGTTCCGAAAGTTATGACCAATTGGTTCAAGACCGGTGCCATCGGGTCGTATTCGCATTGCAACACCACCGACCCATATCCGCCCATCATCACTTTTTCGTCCCGGAAAATTTTCCTTGAGATGCGGGCTGCCGCCAGCGTAGGAACTGCCAGCTCGAAGTGTCCAGCCAGATTTATCTGTGACCGTATGCGGACCTCCATTGCCAGTATTAAAGTACCAATAACCATCAGGTCCGACAGTGACGCTATGTAGGCTGTGGTCATGGTCAAGGCCACTAAATCCTGTCAGGAAGACTTCCTTCGTATCAACATCCTTATCGAAATAGGTGTCGCCATCCACATCGGTATAAATCAAGAGGTTTGGTGCACATGAGACAATGACCTGGTTTCCCAAGACGGCTATTCCAAGCGGTGCAACAAGATCAATATCTCTGACAAATGTGTGAGATGCATCTGCTTTTCCGTCACCATCTGTGTCTTGTAAAACAACAATCCGATCACCTTTTTCATTGGTGAGGCCGAGACCATCGTTTCGGAAGTTACGATAGTTTATCGCTTCAGTTACCCAGATACGTCCGTCAGCATCAATGTCAAAGTTCGTTGGATTAAAAAGCTGTGGAGTCGTTGCCCATACTGTCGCTTCAAAACCATTAGCTATGTCAAATTCGTGAGCAGGGATATGCTCTGCTTTGAGCACATTAGTCAGAACGAAAAAAAATAGCGTAAAGCACGAAGCAATTGATAATCGTGTAGTCATAATCTCTCAGAATTT
>JBDOMQ010000306.1:0-1736 GCA_039831725.1 Pirellulales bacterium | reverse complement strand
TGACACTGGTCTCCATGTTCCTCTTATCATTCGATGGCCTCGAGGTCGTACGCCACCGGCAGGTTTTCAATCTGGTCAGGTTGATGAGCAGGTTGTCAGCTTAATTGACATGACACCCACCACGCTGTGGTGTGCTGGTCTTGCTCGACCACTTGGGATGCACGGACGAATTTTTCTTGGTGATTCGGGTGGGCAAGAGCGTCGCTATGCATTTTCAGCGAGAGATCGAATTGATGAGACAGTCAATCGCGTCCGAAGTGTTCGTGGTACTCGCTACCACTATATTCGCAACTATTTTCCAGATCGACATTTTGCGTCATTAAATAGATATAAGGAAAAGTGTTTTCCAATTAAACCTCTGATGCGTGAGATGTACGAAAAAGGGGAACTCACAGGTCCGCCGCTTGAATTGATGAATCCACGTGTTTCCTATGAGCAGCTATTCGATACCGAACAAGATCCCCATGAGATTCATAATCTTGTTGCTTCAGATAAACAGGAACATCGTGAAGCGCTTATTGGCATGCGATCAGCCTTGGATACGTGGATCGTCGAAACAAATGACCAGGGTGAATTTCCAGAACCAGAAGATGTTGTGAAGCCGTTTGAAAAAGAAATGCATGACTGGTTCGGTACTCCTCCATGGCATCCTTATAAGCCCGAGAAAACTCCATGAGCCCTTATGAGTTTCGGACGATGCGGCCGAATGAGCAACATGATGTTGCCAGCCTGATTCGTGAGTCAACAAATTCTTGGTATGAAGCAAATGGCAAAGCACCAATATTTACGGGTGACCCCAGTGCAACCATGTTGTTTTGCGATGTCTATGAAGCACTTGATCCAGGCTGTTGTCTTGTTGCCGTTGTAAAAGAAACGGGGCAGATTGCAGCATCATGTTTCTACCATCCTCGCCCCACACATGTCTCACTTGGAATCATGAATGTACACCCCAATCATTTTGGGAAAGGTCTAGCGAGACAGCTTCTTGACCGTATTATTCACTTGTCTGAAGAACAAAATAAGCCAACGCGGCTTGTCTCGAGTGCTATGAATCTTGATTCATTCTCACTCTACACTCGTGGTGGGTTTGTGCCCCGACAGATTTTTCAGGATATGACCCTCGCGATACCCGAGGAAGGCCTGCCGGAACGTGCCATTCCTGGCTTACACAGAGTGCGGGATGCGCATCTAGATGATCTCAATAGAATTGTTCAATTAGAAAAAGAACTCTGTTGTATCGATCGTGAAAAAGACCATCGGTTTTTTCTCGAGAACGTAATGAACATCTGGAATGTTTGTGTGATTGAATCTCAGGATACGAAGCAGATTGATGGCGTGCTTGTGTCTGTGAAGCATCCTGGAAGCACGATGCTTGGACCTGGGTTCATGCGATCAGAAGAAGATGCCTTGGCTTTGATTCGATATCAGCTCGATCAGTATCACCGAGGTGGTCAGCCTGTGTGGCTCGTGCCGTCATCGTGCCATTCTCTTGTGTCGGAACTCTACGGGTGGGGTGCAAAAAACTGTGAATTGCACCTTGCACAAGCCAGAGGGCAGTGGCAGGAGCCTCGTGGTGTCACCATGCCAACATTTATGCCTGAGACAGGATAATTTTTGTTTTGCAGGGTCCATCCAACGAATAACGACCTGTCATGAATCCATGAGAGAAAAGATAGGAGAGGTTTTTGAAAATACACAACGTGCACGAAAAGAGCGGTACACACTCTACGTGGCGT
>JBDOMQ010000284.1:0-8228 GCA_039831725.1 Pirellulales bacterium | reverse complement strand
TGATGATATTTATGCTGGAACGCGTTTTCCAAAACCAGAAAATTTTGGGCGTAAGCACGGGATGCACTTCTCAGAACAGTCACGCCAAGGGCGACAATACCAACGGTTTGAGGAGTGGCACTATAACGACTCCTACGACGAAGTTATGGCAAAGTACTATCAACTTATCTACGCCGTTGACGTAGCAGTTGGCATGCTTCGTGAGGCAGTTGAAGCTGCCGGTGTAAAGCACAAAACACTAATCATCTTTACTTCTGACAACGGCTATCTCTGCGGATCTCATGGGTATGGCTCAAAGGTACTTCCTTATGAAGAAAGCTCTCGCGTCCCGCTCATTATCTACGACCCTCGCTCTCGAAAAAAGACTGATCGATGTAACGCCGTAACCGCCAACATCGATCTAGCGGCAACGATTCTCGATGCAGCACTAGGCAAACCCTCTCACGGAAACGGCATTAGTCTGCTTAAGTACTATGCAGCTAGTAGGCTTCAGCACCATGACCGTGTCATTCCACTCATCAATGTATGGGGACCAGAGCAAGTCTTTAGTCTGGGTTTTGTAAAGGGTGACTGGAAATATATTTACTGGCCGTATAGCAATGATGAAATGGTGCCCGTGGCTGAAATCTACAATCTTAAAGAAGACCCGCTCGAATTAGATAATCGAATTAATGACAAAGCGATTCAAGGCGTTCGCTTACAACTCGAAAGGGACTATAACGATCTCGTCAAGGCATGGACGCAACAATCCATTAATCGCCCGCATTACAAGCATGCTGCCAATTTTTTCATTCGTAAAGGAAGGTGATGAATGAGGCAAGTAATTCTTATCGGTATCATTTTGACCTGTTCACCAACCCATGCTGAACTTCCCGAATTTGACAAAGGACCACGACCAAAAGACTTCAACGAGCTTCGCGAATACCACGCAAGTCGTGGCTTGAGTATTTCTCACAAAAAAATCCAAACGCCTGTTGATGTAACGCAGACGAATGATGTTGTTTATTCTCAACGAAATGGTCGTCCGCTACGCATAGATACATTTGTTCCGAAAAAAGTGAATGCAACAAAAACTGTTGTGGTACTCGTACATGGTGGTGGCTGGAAAAAAGGTGATCGCTCCGGCGAACACACAAAAGCAGCATGGTTTTCTGGTTGTGGCTACATAGCCGTTTGCCCCGAATATCGGCTTTCTGGAGAAGCCACATTTCCAGCCGCAATTCACGACATCAAGGATGCGATTCGCTGGACTCGGGAGCATGCTCCTCGATGGGGCGGAAACTCTGACAATATCGTTCTCATGGGATTTTCAGCCGGTGCTCATCTTGTCGCACTTGCTGCGACAGCTGGCCCTGAAGCAGGACTCGATTTGCCAGATAGCCAAAAGCGATCGAGCTCTGTGGCCGCATGTATTGCTGTTGCAGGGCCATCGATAACCAACGATGAACGAGCTTTACTCAATGCAAGAAAACCCAACTCGAACTATCAGTTGTTTTTTGGTGGGCTCCCAGAAACTATTCCAGAAGTTTACGAACGCGCATCACCAGAGCATTGGGTATCTGGGAACGAACCTCCAATGCTGTTTATTACAGAGGGGAATCCAGATGCCCATAGAGCCATTCGATCCAGATTAGACGAGATGGGAATCCGAAACGAAGGCTTTAACCTTACAGGTGGACTCCATAGCGAATGGAATTGGGAGCCGTGGTTTACTCCAACAATGGAAGTGACTGAAAAGTTTATCCGTTCTGTCTTGACGCCATAACTTAGAAAAAACATTCGAAAACAAATCATGGCTCACGCGAATCATCTGACTTGACCCCTGCAATGCCACATGATGTTTCATTCAACACATGGCAAATACCAGTCGTAACGTCATACACCATGCCAACAATTCCAACCTGACCAGACTCAACGAGTTCGGAAATTGCTGTGCTTTTTTGTAGTATTTCGTGAACAGAACGCTGCACATTTCGCCGAACAATGTTTTCAGTATCAGTCGCGCCTCTGGTTTCTTTCTGATTACGCACCTGTTGGTTACTCGTACCGCTCTCACGAACAACTGATTCAAGATTTTGAACAATAGGCTTCAGGTATTCGCATTTAGTAATATACGGAAGCTGTTTCCCTCGGACAGAATCAACTGCTGACTGCACAGCGATACAGCGGTTGTACCCAACAACAACAATTAACTTTGCACCAGCCGCTGCACACCCAAACTCAATACTGCCAAGAACTTCTGGCGTGACAATGTGTGCGGCTACACGAACGTTAAGGACATCTCCAATTCCCAAATCAAAAATGATTTCAGCAGGTGCTCGTGAATCAATACCGCTCAGCACCACTGCCATGGGGTGCTGGCTTTCAGCGGTAGCTGCAACAAGCCTACCGTAGTCACGTTCTAGACGACGACCTTCTTGGAAACGTTGGTTGCCTGCGAGCAAATAATCCAAAACCTTATCTGGTGTTAAATGCTCCTGTAATTCACGGCTTGAAAAATCCACAAACTGGATTCGATCTTCAATTGCATACTTATCGCGAAAGCCTCGAGTACTAACCTGCACACCACGGGCTGGACCGATAACATCGCGGTATTCTTTAATCAAAGAAAGAATGTCGGGGTCAATGTATACGGCATCGTGTGCATCGACCACAAAATGCTTACCTGACTCAATATCATCGAACACCTTCCGCAATGCGGCTCTATTCAGAAAACTGACCTGGCTTGCTAATTGAATCCTGGTCACTTCACCGCCAAGGTGATGTTCTACTACCAGTCGCATTGGCTTTCGAAGATTGCTCCAGAGAATAAATACCGTACTCACTGCAAGACCAATCAGAATTCCAATAAGCGGATCAGTCAAAACTATAGCGAGCAAAGTAACAAGCCACGGAATAAATTGGTACCTACCAGCCCGCCAGAGCTCTGCTACGACTTGAGGACTTGCCAACTTGAGACCTGTTGCAATCAGTATGGCTGCGAGTGCTGATAGCGGGATGAGGTTAATAGCCTGAGGAAAAAGCACAACCGCAATTGCCAAGAGAGCCCCGTGTAGAATTGTAGAGATCTTTGTCCGAGCGCCCGCATCAATGTTTACGCTTGATCGAACAATTTCGCATGTCATCGGAAGCCCCCCCGCCATCCCGGAGACAATGTTCCCAATACCTTGGGCTATGAGTTCCCGGTTCGGGGATGTACTTCGCTTCTGTCGATCAAGTCGATCGACGGCTTCCAACGTAAGAAGCGCCTGCAACGATCCAACAAGCGCGATGGTAAGTGCTGCCGAAAAAATTACTGGATTTGTAATCTGACTGAAATCTGGATTCGGCAGTAATCCAAAAAAACCACGAATTGTCTCTGGTAAAGGAACCTCTACTTTGTGACTCGCCGTAATAACCCACGTTCCACCGAGTTTGTCGAACCCAAGACTGCAAAGCACACCAAAGAGAACAACAATCAACGGTGCCGGAACACCTGTTTTTTTAAGGAGAGGCACTCTTCCCCAAAAGTAAATGATGGCGAGAGATACAAAACCAACAACAATTGCGCCCGGATGAAGATCACTAAGAATTTCCAAAAGTTCTGAAAAAGTATTTTGCTTGTCTGGCTGAAAAAATGACATCTCACCCTCTGGGTCGGTGTCATGACCGAACAAGTGGGGTATCTGCTTCAGAATCAGAATTACCCCTATTGCAGAAAGCAAGCCACGGACAACACTTGAGGGAACAAACGACTTTATGAAGCCTCCGCGAATGATTCCCAACACGATCTGAATCACACCAGCAAGGGCTACCGCAACTAACAATCCTTCAAACGAACCAATTGCTGCAATCTCTGCGGCCACAACTGCAGTCAACCCGGCAGCTGGGCCAGAGATGGTAACCTGAGCGTTACTGAGAGGACCAACGATCAAACCAGCAACAATTCCGGCAACAATTCCGGCAAGTGGAGGAGCGTTTGACGCCAGTGCAATTCCGATGCAAAGCGGCAGCGCAACAAGAAACACGACTACTCCAGCAAGCACATCATCTCTGAGGTGACCTCTCGTGCTGGCACCAGCTTCTGTCAGTTGAGAGCTGCCTTTCATTCTTACTTTCCTGTAGCGAGTATCACGATGCAGAACGGACAACAATGAGATTCTTGACGATGTAATAACACCATTCGGCAAATAACGTTTGGATGAAACATCCTATTTTTACGAAGGATAACGCTTAAAAGGAGATTCTCCACGTGTCCTGAAGGAATGGCCGGGCACCAAAAATTGCTTCATATCGTTTCGTACGCCAAGATAATAGAAAGAGGAATCAATCGGCAATATGTTTAGTAGGGGTTTCATGACAAAAGCACATTTTCTACCCGTTCACCGACTCTCAATGCCATCGTTTTTGTGTCTGTGTTACACATTACTGTGTATTCCAATGGTACGAGCAGACCAACCAAAGACGAGCAAACTCGAAAAAAACACCGTCTACCGACTTGATCTCTTCACGGAAACATTGAAACCGAATTCTAAAAAAGATCTTAAACCAGGGGCTGTCTATTTTCGTTTCTCGCCATCATCTGGACGTCACGTCTGGAGTCGCTTCAGTGAAGAAGGTGTTTTTGAATTTGCAATGGGCCCTGGATCCGTCCAACCGGCTTGGAGATTTGACATTCGTGAAGGAAGAGAAGATCAACTCCGTCTCCTTGAGGAACGTTCGCCCGAACTTTACAAACGACTTATGGTTCAAGGTGCCCACCCCATGATTAAGCTCCTTGAGAACGGGAAGTGGCAACTTGATATCACTTCCAATGAAGGGAGAGTCTTCGATGTTGAAACGGGGGGGCGTTGGGAATGGCACGGTGGGCGCCGAGTTCGCGTCGTACATACCGGCGGAAAAAGGTGGGCCTATCAAGATCACACGTATCGCCCATCATATTCATATGTAGTTCATAGCATCTGGTAGCATCCGCCATCGCCGTACTCACTTCCTGCTTCTCTGAGCGAATTGCTGTTCAAACCTTGCTGCTTCTCGCATCGTTGCTGCATGAATTTCTGCGATCATCGAAAGGTCGTTGCAGTATCCACCGCCGCAGACAATCGCAACTGGTACACGATTGGTCAACGCGGCGGCAAAGACAAGACGATCTCGCTGCAAAAGGCCTTCTTGGGAAACACCCAGGCGACCTAGGCGATCTTCTTCGTACGGATCTGCACCAGCGATATAGAAAATAATGTCTGGTAAAAAGGTTGAAAAAGAAACCTCTAATGCTCTCTGAAGAGCACGAAGATAGGCCGCGTCCGATGTGCCATCAGCCAATGGAACATCCAACGAACTTGGGTATTTCCTTAATGGAAAGTTTTTTTCACCATGCAGTGATAGCGTGAAGACAGTATCGTCATCGGCGAAAATTTCAGCCGTACCGTTTCCCTGATGGACATCACAATCAATGATTAGCACTTGGTGCACAAGTCCTCTGTCCTGTAATTCTCTTGCTGCTACTGCTGTATCATTAAAAATGCAAAAACCCTCACCCCAGTTAGTCCCTGCGTGATGAGTACCGCCTGCGAGGCTCGCTGCCACGCCGTCACGTAAGGCAGAGGCCGCCGCATCGATCGCTGCGCCTGTGCTTCGAAGCGATCGTTCAATGAGTTCCTGGCTCCATGGAAAACCGATTCGCTGAATTTCAGCGCGGCTAAGTGTCCCACGAAATACTCGACCCAAGTACTCAGGGCAATGCACCCGACGTAATTCCTCATCATTGGCTGCATGCGGCTCGATAAAAACAAATGGCACACCCTTCGCTGCATCTAGCTCGAGACGTTGACGAAGCATCTCATACTTCTGCACAGGAAAACGGTGCCCCTCAGGCAACGGAAGAGAATATTTATCGCAGGGGTAAAGTCGCATTTGATGAACTACCAATATGGATGCCTAATCCATCAACACGCAATGCCCACTAGGCATGCACCAAGCGATGAACCTTGCTCGCAAACCGAAAATCCAAATCCTATTACCCCGTTTTATACGCAACACAAAGGTTGACTTTTTAACAACCCGTTTGGCACGAGTTGTGCACGCGAAATTTAGAAGAAAAAATCCTAACAGGATTCCAAAGTACAGGTTCGGACAGCATATATGAAAGGAGGCTCTTTTACGATCACTACCACTCTAGAGGGACGAGAGGGTTGAATCCATTACCCTTCTATTCGGAAACTCATGAACAACGTGTAAATGAGAGGAGCAGGGGCTCGTATTGATAATCAATGCGAGCCCCTCTTATTAGCTTTCGAAATTTCAATTGTTTTCTTCGCGTCAATTTTCATTATTTTTAATTTATGTAGTACTCTTGCTTCTCTAGCCTCTTTCGTCATGAATGAGAACATCGATTTTTCTACACGGTAGAGACGGCTGTGTAATCGAATCTTTTTTACATATCACGAATCAACGCCAATCTTTTCTGGTGATTGTTCTGTAGGCGGACATTCTCTATAGCGAGCATTCCAATTTTCTCTTCGACAGAAAGACTTGTTTCTGGACAATCGCATCAGCCGCACTCTTCGCCTCGGATCCAACATGAAACCAGTCGGTGACGCACTTCTCCTTCACACCGTTTTCATGCGTCTTAGTACAACTACATTACATGTGGCCGCAGACAAGAACATTCTTCATTTTGATGTGTGCGCGTGCATAATCCAGGAGTGCCGAAATCCCAACATCATAAAACGAGCTAAATATTTGCAATATTTCTATGGACAAAAATAGTACCGGGAGGTGATCGGGTACTATGTCTTCAGTCATCCTCGAATCAGCACATCCTATCTAGACTGCCTCAGGTGTCTGCTTGACAGCTATCTTTGAGTAATGGGTAGAATTGGGCTTGAATTCGTCTGTAATAAAAGGCTTTTGTACTCAAGCAGGCGATCAATCATCGTCGATTCTCAGAGAAAAGGTGTTCTGAGGACTCTTAAATTGGACCTTAACTATGACTCGGTCTCCAACACGACAGGTTCTTGGCAAAGCTCCATACTCGTATTTACAGATAATTCTGTAGGTAAATTTCTTTCCTTAATTGTTATCTGCCGCTATGAACCTTAGCTTTTGGCTCGAAAACTGGCAGGGGATTGTCACCGCACTCGTTGCAGGCACGACACTGCTCGCGCTTCTGCTGGGTCGCCGTGCACCAGACATGGCCATGCTTGGTGCAGTGATTGTTTTACTGGCATTCGGAATTCTTAGTCCTGCTGAGGCACTCTCTGGAATGAGTAACGAGGGAATGCTAACGGTTGCAGCGTTGTTTGTTGTGGCAGCAGCTGTTCATCGAACAGGAGCCCTCGCTCTTGTTATCGATCGGGGGCTCGGTCGACCGCGTTCTCTCCATGAAGCCCAAGTGCGGACAATGACGATACCGGCAGTTCTCTCTGGCTTTATGAACAACACGCCAGTTGTTGCCTTAATGGTACCTGCAGTACGAACATGGGCTCATAAACACCAATTAAGTATTTCCAAAATTCTGATGCCTATGAATGATGCCGTTGTGCTTGGTGGCCTATGTACACTCATTGGCACAAGTACGAATATTATTGTCAGTGGCTTGCTCAATGAAAAAACGGGTATGTCACTCGGCATGTTTGATATCACATGGCTTGGTGTGCCTCTCTTAATCGTCGGTTTTACATACATTCTAGCAGCGAGCAAAAGCCAATGGCTTCTTAAAGATCGTAGGCCAGCTGTAAGTGCGGGTGACGATCCTCGAGAATACTCGCTTGAGATGGTTGTTGAATCAGGGAGTCCATTGGCCGGAAGAACTATCGAACAAGCTGGTCTTCGTGGTCTTCACGGCTTATTTCTTATGGAAGTCGATCGTGCTGGTCATGTACGTGCAGCAGTTGAACCAACAGAACGACTCGAAGAAGGCGATCGGCTTGTATTTGTCGGTGTAGTCGACTCGGTTGTAGAGTTACAAAAGATACGCGGACTTCGGCCGGCTACAGACCAGGTATTCCAATTGGATGGACCACGGTCTGAACGCACTCTTTTAGAGGCTGTTGTTTCCAACACGTGCCCTCTTGTTGGCCGAACAATTCGTGAAGGTCAATTTCGGTCGACTTACGATGCCGTTATTATTGCAGTCGCTCGAAACGGAGAACGCTTAAGAAAAAAAATTGGGGATATCGTTCTTCAACCGGGCGATACATTGCTCCTTGAGGCAAGCCCTCGATTCCTGAAACGACAAAAGACAAACC
>JBDOMQ010000417.1:0-8410 GCA_039831725.1 Pirellulales bacterium | reverse complement strand
GCCTGCGAGCTGCCTCTCGTGCTTGCTGAACCGCTGGCAATAAAAGCCCTACGAGTACGCCAATAATTGCAATGACAACGAGCAATTCGATAAGAGTAAAAGCTTTTTTCATGTGGACCTCTTGATTTATGCTGGCTGCAGTTGATGACACAATATTTACCGGCGAGGTCACGTCGTCTCAAAACGTGTTTTGAGTACTATAGCTCGGGGTGTTGCAATATTACGAAAATATTACGTGGCTGGCGTCATTTCGTCTATTCATTAATAAATTCCCCGTTTGGCAGTCCATGCTGTCGGATCTCGCTGCTGGTGGACATTTAAATTATTGAAAAACGTCACTTTTAAAATGTGACCCGCTGGAAACACCTGCCAGTCGGCTGGCAGGGAGAATGGCAAAACTACAAACCAGATAATGGAAGCTTCGACCAAAAGGTTTATGGGTATTGCCCGGTGCCAGAGTCGGCAATGGGGACAATCAGTTTTATTTGAGAAGTGCGGCCCTAATCCTGACCAGGCAGATAGAGTTCTTCAACCTTTTCGTCTTGGTTGGTTTGATGATTCTGTATCTGTTCAGGAATCTGTTCTTTCGGCTTCACGTCTTGAATTTCTTTTGGCATGCAGCCGGCGACGGTTGAGACAAGCACGAAGGTAACGATGAGTCGAAGCAACATGACAAGTTATTCTCCTTGCTTGAACATCTCTATAAAAAAGGTGAGCCCGTTTATGTATGGGGAGTGTCTCCATCATTTGATGAGGATGTTTCCCATTCGCCGCACCAGTCTTCGGCCTTGGTTGAAGGCCAGATTCCTGCGATTACCAGTTTATCATCAATCAACTCAGGAAGTATCGGTGGCATACGGCGACATTGGCCCCAATCATTTTCATCGCGGAGAGTTTGTTTTCGCCAGAAGCGACAGGTGTTACAGGCACGACCCTCAGGGGGTTCAAGAGGCAGTAGAGTCATGGAATTTCAGTTGTGTTTGCGAGGGTTACTCTGGAAGCGGACGGGCCAACTCGTAATCCTAGCCAGTACCCAAAGAGGCTGGCTGTGAGACCATAGAAATCTGACGGAATAGTCTGCACTGTTGAGAAAAAACTGGTGTGCGCTGGGTTCCAGACCTCAATTCCGTGTGTGACCGACCACGTGAAAAAGCCAAAGAGCATGGCGAGAACGCAGCAAGTCTGGTTTCGTGGTCGTCCGTAGATACCAAATAGTACCGGCACAAAAAGGGCAGAAAGCTGAATGGAAAGCGCAATATCCAAAAGTCCCATAAGGGACTCACCGAGTAGTGCGATGCAGAGGCCTCCAATCGAAACCAGTACGACACTGAGCCGGTCACGGAACAAGGCCCGCTCATCCTGAAAGTACGGAATTCTTGCAAGAATGTTGTGCCCAAGAATGGTTGCGGGTGCCAGCACTGCACTGGTCGCTGTTGAAATAATCATCGAAACCACCGCAATGACAAAAACAATCAACATGGCGGGAGAGAGATAGGTGTTTGCCAGGTAGGCAACTGGATCGAGCGTTCCGGTGGGATGCGTAACAAGCGATGCAAATCCAAGCACTAAAGGAAGGCTACCAAACGCAAGATATAGCAGGCCGGCGAGAATACATGCCCTTGATGCAGTCGTGGCGTCTTTGGCGGCAAAGACCCGCTGTTGAAGGTCTTGTCCTGGTATGTTTCCGAAAAGCCCTGTTGTCCAAGCCGCAAGCACACTCAAGATGGCAGTTATATATGCAGTTGATGAACCCGAAGCGGCATAGTCAGGCCAGAACCGCAGGTGCTGAGGATGGTCAGCCAGAATCTTTTCATAGAGAACGGTCGCGCCGAGTAATGGATTGCCATTTCCAAGAAGTGGATCTGAAAGGACAGTGGCCGTCAGGATAATAAGGCCGATGATTGCAATAAGTATTTGTAAGCTATCTGTCAGCGTCACTGACCACATGCCGCCAATGAGTGTGTACGCAAGTGTGATCACGGCTACCAGAGCGAGCCCGGCTGGAAATGGAATAGTGAAATACAATTCGAGAAGACCCGCCAAGGCGGAATATTGCAGCGCAATCCACGCGAAATAACTAGGCACCTGAATAAGGCCCCCAGTTAACTCTGCTGCCGGCCCGTATGTCTGCCGATAGAAGTCTGCCATAGTGAAAATATTTTTGTTCCACAATGGCCGAGCGAAAAACACACCCGCAAGAATAAGCGTGCCAGCACAGGCGAAAGGATCGAGTACAACACCCAAAAGGCCTTCCTCGCGGGCAGCACCCGCGGCAGCGAACATGGTAGCTGCACCAAACCATGTGGCGATCAGTGTGCCCCATGCAAGAAAGAGTGGAAGCCGCCGACCTGCAATAAGGTAGTCGGCTTCTGTTTCAACTCGGCGACTAGCGAAGATACTGATTGCCAGAAGAAACAGAACGTATACGCAGAGCGCGATTGCCAGGAGGGTTTTGGCCGATGGGTTCAGGTTAATTGATTCTGCGGCAAAAACAGGAGTCATGAGCAGAGGTCTTCAACTAAATGTAGATGGTCCAAATTTGTAATGAATACCGTTTACAGTTGTGTTTGGTGGAGAATTGCATCTACACAACAACCTAACGGAGTATCGTAGGAAAAGCGGAGCCTTTTCAAAAAGTGCCGGCAAGCGTGACGCAGTTTTAGTGGAGAGAACAAGTCTGCTGACGCAAATACCGTCTCTCGTAGGTTCATTTGGGGGGTGCGGTTGAGCGGTTGGGCTCGGCACCTACATTGGACGAGGAACGCATCAATTGTGAGGGTTTCAGGGTATCAAAGGGGCTATGAATGAATGTGATTAAAAGGCACGCCGATCGGGTCTGTGAGCAGGGGCTGTGTCAACGAGCTTTTGGCTCTTTAATTTTTGCCGGTCTGGTGGTGGCAATCTTCTGCACAATACATGGTGGTTTGCGGGTACATGCAGAAGCAGTGGACGACACGGTGTATGAGGCAACGTGGGAGTCACTCGATTCAAGGCCTACGCCTACGTGGTTTCAGGATGCAAAATTTGGCATTTTTATTCACTGGGGGCTCTATTCAGTTCCTGCATGGTCGCCGAAGGGCACCTATGCGGAGTGGTATTGGCATGCGAAGGATGGCTTGCCGCGTAAACATGCTGCAGCCGTGGCGCGTTCGGAGGCGGTGAAGGAATTTCATGCACGGGTATATGGTAGTAATTTTGCCTACGAGGATTTCCGACCGCTATTTACATGCGAACTTTTCAGTCCGACGCAGTGGGCAAAAATATTTAGACGAAGTGGTGCTCGTTATGTCGTGCTTACCTCAAAACACCATGACGGCTATTGCCTTTGGCCAAGTAAAGAGGCGACTGAGAGCTTTGGCACCGAATGGAATACTGTCGAGTCAGGTCCACATCGCGATCTTGTTGGTGACCTGACGCGGGCGGTGAGAGCAG
The DNA here is from genome assembly GCA_039831725.1 of Pirellulales bacterium. Classification (GTDB taxonomy): domain Bacteria; phylum Planctomycetota; class Planctomycetia; order Pirellulales; family UBA1268; genus UBA1268. The sequence continues at coordinate 4,978 of JBDOMQ010000417.1, read as the reverse complement.
AAGGACTCAAGATGGGTCTCTACTATTCGATTTGGGACTGGTTCAATCCATACTGGCCAGAAACAGAACATCCGTATGCTGGAAAGAAAGAGGAGAGTCCTGAAGGTGCAGCCGGGCGAAAAAAATATATTCATAAAGTCATGTATCCACAGTTTAAGGAGCTTGTTGAGAAGTATCAGCCGTCGTTGATTTTTTCAGACGGAGACTGGTGGATGGATGATGATAAATGGGAAACACGACCACTGCTCGCGTGGTTGTACAACAACGCCCCGAATAAAAATGAAGTCGTGATCAATGATCGGTGGGGTAAGGTCAGAGGGAAACATGGCGGATATTTCACAACAGAATATGGTGCTGGGTTTGACGATCCCGAGGTCCTCTGGGAAGAGAACCGGGGTATAGGTATGTCGTTTGGATTTAATCGTGAGGAGTCGCTTGAGGAGTACAACTCGGCAGAACATCTTATTCTGATGCTTGCGGATACCGTATCACGAGGTGGAAACCTGCTTCTCGATGTTGGGCCGACGCATGACGGAAGAATTCCGGTCATCATGGAGGAACGTCTTGTAGAAATTGGTGAATGGCTCGATGTAAATGGTGAAGCAATCTACGGAACACGTCGCTGGGTAAAAGATGCGCAGTGGAGTGCTGGGGCGAGGCCTGAGTTTACAAAAGAAGATCATCACAAAGGCAACGCCCTCACCGAGTCGACCATTCGGCCAAAGCCTGGCAATGCATCTAGAGAAGCGATGTTTACCAGCAAAGGAGATACGCTGTACGCACTAAGCCCAGGCTGGCCAGTTGGTGAGACATTTGTCGTCCGAGGTGTGACTCCGTCAGATGGAACCGAGGTGTCACTTCTCGGTTCAGAGAAAGAGCTGACCTGGCGAGGTGTAGACAATACGATCGAAATTGATCTTACAAATATTGGAATTCATGATCTGCCCTGTGACTACGTTTTCACATTTAAGTTCACAGATATCAAACCTCATCCAACAAAATGACTCACCGGAGAGAATAAGATGATACTCGGAACGAATAAGCTGATACAAAGTGTTGTTGGCATGGTCTGCCTTCTGACCGCAACCCGGGGGTACGCAGCTGATCCATACAAACCCACGGTGGAGTCGCTACAGCATTATCAGTGCCCAGAATGGTTTCGAGACGCGAAGTTTGGCATCTATCTACACTGGGGTGCTTATTCGGTCGTTGAACGAGGGGAATGGTACGCGCGGAAGCTGTACGAGGAAGGCGGCGAGGATTACGCGTATCACCTTGAGCATTACGGGCATCCTTCAGAATTTGGCTACAAGGATTTTATACCACTGTGGAAGGCCGAGAACTTTGATCCCGACGCCTTGCTCGCCCTGTTTAAGCGTGCCGGTGCGAAATATTTTTCACCGTGTGCGGTTCATCATGACAACTTTGACCTGTGGGATTCAACACACCATGAATGGAATGCTGTTGCGATGGGGCCGAAACGAGACATTATTGGTGCCTGGCGGGATGCCACACTCAAGGCCGGTTTGCGATTTGGTGTGACAACGCATCTTTCACGAAGTTATAGCTGGCTGAATGTTGCGAATCAGTCTGATACAGAAGGTGCGAAAAAAGGTGTCCCTTATGATGGTGGACAAGGCGGTGGTAAAGGCCTGTATCCACCGAATGACGGTCAGAGTACGCACCCAAGGGCGCCGCTGAATGCACCAAAAGCGTGGCGTGACCATTGGAAAAAACGGCTTGAACAACTCATCGATGACTACCAGCCCGATCATCTCTATTTTGATTGTGCGGTTCCCTTTCGTGGTGATGACAATGGCCAAACGGGAATGGATGTCATAGCCCATTTTTATAACGCTCGTCCGGAAGGGGTCATGTGTGTGAAAGAACGGCCCTGGCAGGGTCTCTACGCTGATGGTATGACAACTCTCGACTACGAGCGTGGCAAGGCAGGACATATACTTCCGGAGCCTTGGCAGACAGATGATTCAATTGGGTCATGGGGTTATAACGTGAACAAGCCCTACACCACGTCGGATCTCCAGATAGACAAATTTGTTGATATTGTCAGTAAGAATGGAAACCTTCTACTTAACATTCCAATCCGAGCTGATGGGACGCTTGATAAAACAGCCACGCAAATTCTTGAGGATATTGGTGGGTGGTTAGACGTGAATGGGGAAGGCATCTATGGAACTCGTCCATGGCATTATTTTGGTGAGGGCAAAGTGAATGAGATTCCTCATTTTGTAGAAGAGTCTCCTTTTACCTATAAAGACGTGCGTTACACGGTAAAGGATGACTATCTCTATGCTTTCGTGCTGAAGTGGCCCCCTAAGAATAAACAGTATGTTGAACTTACTCTTCTAGCTCCAGGAAATAGTCGGATTGGCGGGATTCAGTCAGTAGAGATGCTCGGGCACGCTGGTGAATTGGTTTGGGAACGACACCCTGATGGGCTCCGAGTCACGTTTCCAGAGAAAAAACCAACAGAGTTTGCTCACTGTCTGAAGATAATGCTTGAGCAGAAATAGATTAATTGCCATTACAAGAGGGGTGCGGTGGTGACAGCATTACGAGCTTTTCTGTCTGCTTGTGTGATTTTCTCGGTCTGTCCAACCAATGGATTTCTGTTGCATGCAGATGAATATGAACCGCAGTGGAAATCACTCGCCCGGCATCAGCAGGCTCCGGAGTGGTTTCGTGATGCAAAGTTCGGCATTTACTTTCATTGGGGGCCCTACTCCGTTCCGGCCTTTGGAAATGAGCACTACCCACGGACGATGTATGGCCATGTAAGTGGAAAGCCCCCAAAACCGAAAAAGCCAGTCACGAAGGGTATTGGGTTTCAAACATATCGCGAACATGAATTTCATATTCGTACGTATGGGCAGCCAAAGGATTTTGAATATCACGATCTGTTCCCATTGTTCACTGCACAATCGTTCAATGCTGAGAAGTGGGCAGATCTTTTTTTTCTGGCAGGGGCAAAGTTTGCTGGACCGGTTGCAATGCATCATGATGGTTTTGCCATGTGGGATTCCGCCGTTACACCATGGAATAGTATGGCGATTGGACCCCGACGTGATGTTGTCGGGGAAATGTCACGGGCTATTCGCAAGCGACAGATGAAATTCATTACGACCTTTCACCATGCCAAGGTGGGTCGGGCTGCCGAGGGAGATCCAGACAAACACCGTTGGCATTATTTAGGAAGGCAGAAGTATCTTGAGCGTGAGACTGTCGAACAGGCTCACTCAGACGATACACAATTGGAAAAGTTGTATGGAACAATGCCCTGGCCAGAATTTTTAACGATGTGGCAGGCTCTCCTTAGTGAAGTCATTCATCTTTATGAGCCTGACCTGATCTGGTTCGACTCATGGCTTGATAGAATCCCTGAAAAAGAAAGAAAAGAGTTTCTAGCGGAGTATTTGAATGCGGCCAACGAATGGAATAAAGATGTGGTGGTGACGTATAAGCAAGAAGATCTTCCTGCAGACGTGGGTGTCGTTGATTATGAAAAGGGTCGGCTTGACAAGGTAACGGATTTCGCCTGGTTGACTGACGACACCATCAGCGCGGGGTCGTGGACAACAACGGGAAGCTGGTCGTACACGGAAGAGCTCGATATTAAGCCAGCAAAAGTCCTGCTTCATACCCTCATTGATATTGTGAGTAAAAATGGAAATTTATTGTTGAATATCTCGCCGACAGCAGATGGAGTTATTCCTGACGATCAATGTGAAAGTCTTCTTGGGATGGGCGTTTGGCTGCGAGCAAATGGAGAAGCCATTTACGGGACGAGGCCGTTCTCAACGTATGGAGAGGGCCCAAAACGGCTCACGTCGAGTGGTCATTTTGTGGAAATGAGTGCCGACTACACAAGTGAAAATATTCGGTTCACACAAAAAGGAGATACTGTTTTTGCCATCCAATTAGGTTGGGCGGGAGGAAATAAAGAAATTGCAATAAAAAGTCTTGGAAGAAAACTGGGTGGGCATCTTCAGATAAAGAATGTGACAGTACTAGATTCTCCTGAGCAAATCGATTGGGTCGTCGAGGACGATGCTCTTTATGTAACGACACCATCAGCCGCACCGAATGATATTGCTATCTGTTATAAAATTGAACGAGGCGAGTAGTAGGTATTCAAGGATTGACGCGTCACTAATCTGACGTCATTTCTAGAATAATGGGCTCCATGTCAGCGGAGACATCTATTTCGAGGCCGGAAAGATCAGGGCTCGCATATCTTGGCGGGGTCACCAGTGTGAAATTTTGGCTTCCCTCTTCTGCGTCATTGATTGTGGGCTCAATCCGCTCTTTTGTGATTGACACACGATTGATTCCAACACGACCACCATCGCCCTGAGTTTTTGTTGTGAGATGGAAATGTCCAAGTGTATCGGTGATGCCAACTGCTGGCCTTTCAGCAGCTTCTGGGTGGAAGAGAACAGCGGCGCCCTTGAGTGGCTTCCCGTCAAGTAACACAGTGCCCCTTACTGGAACAATGTTTTTTGGGTTGTCGCATCCGATCATTTGCCAGCTAAGGGAGAGAATGGCGAGCAAGACACAGGCAGGCAAATTTTTAGAACAACCAGTCCTGGTGCTTGCGGGTTGAGGGAGCCACGGCCTGTTTGAGTGTACGCAATGAATCATTGTTTTCACCTAGGGTGAAGAGACTACCTTGGCGTCATTCATGCCTCCAAGATACTGATACGACCAATGTTCCATGTTCTCTGATAGAAACTTGACCGAACCATCACCAAAACAAAACTGGACGCCGCCAGGATGCCGCGATTTGAAAGCGAACTCGGTGCTCCAGTTGCCCCACCAGCGGCAGGCGCCATTTGATTGATCTGGTGTGCAACTGTCATAATTCATTGGATAGACAGTGCTAATCATTCCCTGGGTGCAGCTGGAATGGGCCCAGCCTCTCATAATATGGAATGTACAGTCACTGCGAACCTCTCCC
>JBDOMQ010000116.1:0-1771 GCA_039831725.1 Pirellulales bacterium | reverse complement strand
AAGTGACATTGCGGGCCAATTTTGATTTTCAGCAACGACTTCATCGACGCACGCTTCTCAAAGGTGCGGGTGTTTCGATGGCGATGCCATGGCTCTCGGCAATGGATTCGACGTTTGGTGCCTCAACAAAACAGGTGCCGAAGCGGTTCGTCGCAATGACTCTTGGTCTGGGACTACTTGCAGATAATTTGAATCCAACCCAAACAGGTCGCGGGTACAAGCCGTCTACATACCTCAAAGATTTTCATGATTTGAAAAATGATTTTACAGTTATTTCAGGGACTTCCCATCCGGGTGTTGGCGGTGGGCATCGTGCAGAATCGAGTCTTCTGTCTGCTGCACCGATGTCAGCAGGAATACCTTCCGGTAACTCAATATCAGTCGATCAGTTATTGGCGAAACATCTTGGCCACGAAACACGATTTCCTTCACTTGTACTGGCGCTGTCGGGAAGCAACAGTCCATCGTACACCGAAAATGGCTCAATGATTCCAGCAGAGTCGTCTCCTGCAAACCTTTTTACAAAACTTTTTATCGCGGATACACCAGCTGACAGGCGTCACCAAATGTATCGAGCTCGTGAAGGTCGCAGCATCATGGACGTTGTCGCAGACGATACACGTTCTCTGAAGCGACGCGTTGGCGTTGGTGACCGAGATCGACTTGATGCGTATTTCACAAGCGTTCGAGATCTTGAAAGAAGATTAGCGTCAAATGAGGCATGGGTAAATAAACCAAAGCCAACTGTGAAGGCCTCGAAACCTTTGGATATTGCCAATCCAAATGACTTTATTGCTCGGCAGCGGCTTATGAGTGACATGATTCGTTTAGCCCTTTCAACAGATTCGTCACGATATGTTGTGTGTCACTTTGGTAGTGGGTCAGGTGTAGTTCCACTTGACGGCGTCGAAGAGGGCTATCACACACTGAGTCATCACGGACTTGATGAAGAGAAACTTTCCCAACTGGCAATCGTTGAAAAAGCAATCGTCGATTCATGGGGCGATTTCCTGCGTTCGCTCAAAGCAGTTGATGAGCGAGGTGAAAGTATTCTTGATACGACGAGTGTCCTTTTGACGAGTAATCTAGGAAATGCCTCAAGCCATTCCAATAAGAACATGCCAGTACTTTTTGCAGGCGGTGGTTTTCGGCATGGGCAACATCTTGCGTTTGATCAGAAAAAGAACCATCCGCTTCCGAATCTATATCTTTCGATTTTGCAGCAGACTGGTCTTTCGGCAGAACAATTTGCTACGTCAACTGGAACAATGCCTGGCCTGGAACCAACGAAAACATAGTTTGTTTTTTGAACTTTTCTACGGGGAGTAAAAGAGTGTTCACACGATCCACATGTCATGTGTCGAAGAAGTCTTTTCAGAAGGCGAGTGGTTTTACATTGATCGAACTGCTTGTCGTTATTGCGATCATTGGAGTCCTCGTTGGTCTATTATTACCTGCGGTTCAGCAGGCTCGAGAAGCGGGTCGCCGCCTGTCATGTGCAAACAATCTCAAGCAGATGGGGCTTGCGTTTTCTCTTCATGCAGATGCGCAGAAGCATTTTCCAAGTGGGCGGAAAACGCGTGATCCGTACGATGTGTCGTGGGCATTTCGACTACTCCCTTTTCTTGAGCAATCGCAAATATTCAATTCCAGGAATCCGGATGCAACAGTCCCATGCTGGGATCCTTCAAATAAAACCGCTTTTCGTTCACCCGTTGGTGCGTTCTACTGCCCAAGTCGACGGAGTCCGGCAGCTGACAGAAACTTTGAT
>JBDOMQ010000304.1:0-8484 GCA_039831725.1 Pirellulales bacterium | reverse complement strand
TTCGTTGATTGCCGCGTTGTATCCTCATCTACCACATCAAGAGAAGGTCGTGGTTCGATAGGTGGGCCAGAGACAGCGAGGATGCCAGGGATGCATGCGAACGGTTTTGAGAATCCCTCTGGAAGGGTAATGCTTCCAGAGACTTCTTTTGGTAGCTCTCGGACTGATTCACCACGGGCGGCAACGACTAACTTAGACCCATTGTTAAGGCCTTCGCCAGAGTAATCGAGCGTATCAATTGTTGTCTCGGTATGAAAATGGCAGTCTCGTCTCCAATCCACTCGTTGCAGCAGATGGGTGAAAAATCTTTGTACATCATGAGCATTCAGGTTAGGGGCATCCGCCTGATTAACAATAAACAGATACTTTGCCAGAGAAAGTTGGCCTTGGCCGAGTATTGCTGAAGCCTGTGTGAGTAACTCAGCTGGCCGAGATGAATTTTTCCAAGGCAAATATCGTTCGCTGCCAACCGCTAGAAGAAGTGGATGAACACCAGCTGCGTCGACGGCATGAATGCTCGATATCCCTGGTAATACCGTTGGGATGATAGGACCAGTGATTTCATGAACGAGCCAGCCAAACATGGTGTCTTCCTGAGGCGGTCTCCCCACTACCGTAACAGGCCAGATTGCATCTTCTCGCTGCCAAACATGGTCAACTCGCATTACGGGAAAATTGTGTTGTCGAGAATAGTAGCCGAGGTGGTCGCCAAAAGGACCTTCTGGCTTTGTTAAATCAGGGGCAATTGTCCCTTCGATAACAAAATCAGCATCTGCATAAATTGAAGGACGGCCCTTACGGCGAATCATTGGTATGCGATGGCCTGCCAAGGCGCCTGCAAATGTTAGTTCAGAAAGGCCTTCGGGTAACGGCATCATTGCAGAAACGGCCATGGAAGGAGTACCTCCGACGAAGATGGCCACTTTGAGCGGCTCTGTCCGGGCAATGGCTGCGGCATGATGCACACCAATTCCTCTATGTATCTGATAGTGCATGCCAACTTCGTTGTTTTCTTTGTAGCTATTGCCCCGTAACTGAACTCGATACATGCCAAGATTCGAAGTCTTCATTGACGGTGCATCTGGATGTTCCGAGTAGACAGCCGGCAACGTAATAAATGGTCCGCCATCACCAGGCCAACCTGTTACACCCGGGAGGCTTGTAAGGGGAACATCACGATTGAGAACACCTCCTCCACGCACACGCCGTGGAATCATGCTGAGTGCGTCAAGCGGACTTCGCCAATAACGCAAGGGGTTTTGGGCAGCGGCTGTTGGGTCAATCTTTAGTTCAACCAGCCGTCGTACCCGGTCAAGGGTATCGGAAAATAATCGTTCAACTCGCTTCTGTGTGCCATAGAGATTAGTCAGTATGGGATGCTGGGTACCGAGAGCAGATGTGAACAAAAGAGCTGGACCGCCAGCCCGAAAAAGTCGTCGTTGAATTTCAGCTATTTCAAGGTGCGGGTCGATTGGGTGATCAATCTCAATGACGGCTCCTTCTCCCCGGAGAGTTTCGACGCATTGACGAAGTGTTCTAAATCCCATGCAATCCTCCTAATTTATGGTAGCGTCGAGGGTATTTTCGGTTGGTAAAATCTGTTTAGATAATCGTGGCAACCACGTTCTACACAGTTACATGGTAAGGATAAGGTATTGAGCATGCCCGATTTATTCAGTGCTACGAGAAAGGAAAATGTTGACCGGGTAGCTCCCTTAGCAGCTCGAATGCGGCCCAGAAGGTTATCCGATTACGTTGGGCAGTTGCAGATCATTGGCCCAGGAAAGCTTTTAAGACGTTTGATTGAGGCCGACCGACTTGGCTCAATCATTCTCTACGGTCCTCCTGGAGTCGGCAAAACGACCCTTGGAGAAATTATAGCCACCGAGACGAAGCGGCGATTTATCGAAATTTCTGCAACTGCTTCGGGGGTGAAAGAACTCCGTGATGTCATTGAGAGTGCGCGGCGGCGATTAGAAGACGATGCTTGCCGAACCTGCTTGTTCATTGATGAAATACATCGTTTCAATAAATCACAACAAGATGTTCTGCTACCTGATGTAGAAAATGGTGTTATTGCATTGATTGGAGCAACAACACAGAACCCATTCTTTGCGCTGACTCCGGCGTTGGTAAGTCGAAGCCGTATTTTTGAACTTCAAGCATTACAGCCAGAAGACATAAAAAGTATTATTCAACATGCGATTGCTGATAAAGTACACGGGTTTGGGTCACAGGAAATTAACCTTGATCCCAAGGCACTCAATTTTCTTGTAGAAACCGCTGACGGTGATGCCCGTCGAGCCCTTGGTGGGCTCGAGGTTGGAGTACTTTCATCAACGGATCGTCCATTAGAATTTACAGAAGAACTCGCCCGCGAGAGTGTACAGCGAAAAGCGGTTGTGTACGATTCAGGCGATACACACTACGACTGTGCAAGTGCACTTATTAAGAGCATACGTGGCAGTGATGTAGATGCGGGGATGTACTGGCTGGCCCGCATGCTCGAGGGTGGCGAAGACGTGCGTTTTCTGGCTCGACGACTGGTTATTCTGGCCAGTGAAGATATCGGGAATGCTGATCCCCGTTCACTACTTGTTGCAATAGCTGCTATGCAGGCGACCGAGTTTGTGGGTTTGCCGGAATGCCAGTTCGCACTGGCGCAAGCTGTTTCGTATCTTTCACTTGCACCAAAAAGCAACGCATGTACACGTGCTATCGCAGCTGCTCGTCTTGATGTTTGTGAAAAATCCGTGGTACCCGTGCCGAGGCATTTGCAGGACAGGCACTATCCAGGGGCAAAAAGACTTGGTCATGGTGAGGGTTATACCTACGCCCATGAATCTCCTGATGCGATTGCAAAACAGGACTATCTTGGCGTGGAGCGAGACTACTACCAGCCAACGAGTCGAGGCTTGGAACGAGACCTTGGTGAACGGTTGGCTGAAATTAGGCGGCGTTTGAAGGAGTCGCATCAGTTTCCTGAGAATCCGTCTGTGAGCGAAGTTCGTGGACAAGATCCTGCTGAAGAAACTTCTCGAGGGTAGCGAGGCTTCTTGCGACCGCCGCACCGTCGATAACACGGTGGTCAGCAATCAGTGTTACAAGGCACCTGCCATCCGCCTCAATTGGACGGTATGAAATACTTGTCGTGCAGAGCGTTGGGTGGAAGTGGTTACTTGCGCCATAGCCTGCAAGTGTTGAAAGGCTAAAAGTGCCAATGCGTGTGGAGCGTTTACGAGACGCTGATCGAAGGTTCCAGCGAAGTACAGCTCTTCGGAGAAAACCCGGGAGCATTTCGAGCTCACGCTGACGCTTGAAAAGCTCGTTACTTGGCATCCTGCAACACTCATCAATGAATCGTTGTATATCAAGAAGTGACAATGTTTCAGGTTGATGGAGGCGAGCCCAACAAAGTTGCTCGGTGTCATTTTCCATTCGGTTAATTGCTAAGGTTGCAACAATTTGATTTGTTGTTGCAATGCGAGGCCAGAGCCCTGGCACAAACCAACTTCTTAGTTCGGGTGTTTGCTCAACGACTCTACCGTAGGCCTTTAGGAAAATTGCCGCCCAGCCTATTCGGTGATGGCTGGCAGCCCTCGCTTGACTGAGTTCGGTGAGATTACACCATCGATCAACGGGGAACAGTGGTATGTTTTTTGCCAACATTGCAATATCTGCAACGCAGCCACGGTGGCCATCGCAGCGGACTGTAGTAATTGATGAGTGTTGCATGATATGAGACAGCTCGGGCTGAGGAGGCAAAAAGAGCGACGAGAAGTATCTTTATAGGGCTCATTGAAACGATTCAGTGCTTCCAGGGGAATGCCAGAATTTTCCCTTTCAGAAAAGGGTTTTCCAGCCCGCTGTTTTCATCGAAAAGTTTGGTAGAATTTATGGAGACATGGTGGTTGTAGCTCAGTTGGTTAGAGCGTCGGTTTGTGGTACCGAAGGTCGCGGGTTCGAATCCCGTCATCCACCCTTTTCCTTTTATGGGGTTAACAATGGCGAAGCCTGTCTACCGGCCGTGGTTTGATGCGGCAACCGATTCTCCTTTATTGACGGAGTATGCTCGTAAGCTGGATTCGTTTAACGGGGTGCTCGCTGATCGAAAGGTAGAAATTGCTGAACTCGAGGCCCAGGAGAAGCGAGTAGTAAATCTAATGAAAGAGGTGGAACCTCTGCTGGAACCAGACGTTTATGAAAAGGTTACAGAATTACTTTGTGAGATTACTTCGTATGACATGATGTCGGCCTTTCATCTTGCTTCCAAGGCTCGTGCTGGACGTGTTCTCAACTCAAAAACTGAGAGTTAATCAGCAGTGTTGCTGGCTTTGCTTGTCATTCGTTGGCGGTGTAGCCTGCCAGTCTCTAGTTGATATCTATAAGATATCAAGTTCAATTGAATCAGTCCTCTCTTTATCCCTCAAGACTATTCGCTGAGTACATACCATGGCAAAGAAAGTAATCAAACGTAGTAATTCACGTAGTGCAGGTGTAACTGCCACTCTGCCTCCTGTTGACCGGAAAACTCGCAAGCTGATTGTTGGCTTAGCAAATGAGGTTGAGAAGGCTGCTGAAAAGCGCCGTGATCCACATCTCGATATTCCAACCCGAAGTCTTTCGAATGTGCGGTTCAATAAGTCCCGTAAAATCATTGAAATGGGTAGCCAGAAAAACCGACGGCACCTTTTTAATCTCAGCCAAGCAAAAAGCTATATGCAAACACTTCTTGTGGCTACAGGTTGCAAATCGCTTATTGATCAGCAGAAAACAACCAGTATTCGAGGACTGTACTACCTGCTCAAACATACCATTGAGGGGACGCGTGAAGAAACCTTCGGCACTCAGGATGAATGCGACCCAATCATCGAAGATCTTGAAGTGACGCTTGAGAGCCTCCGAGAGCAGCTCCATGTTTATGCAAGTAATCGTGGTGGTATGGTCGGTCCTATTACCCTGATTGACTCGGGAGATGAGATCGACTGCTCTCGTATGGGATCGGGTGGGTACAGCATTCCCTCAATTGTCGAAGAAGAGGTTATTCGCTTTAAAAAATGTACTGCCAAGTTCATTCTTCATGTTGAGAAAGATACCGTGTGGCGGAGGTTTAACGAAGATAAATTCTGGAGGAAGCACAACTGTCTTTTGACACATGGTGGTGGTCAGCCACCACGTGGTGTGCGTCGAATGCTCTATCGTCTTCATCACGAACTGAAGCTTCCGGTTTACTGTTTGCTCGATAATGATCCTTGGGGCTATTACATCTACTCTGTTTTAAAACAGGGTTCTATCAATCTTGCGTACGAATCAAAGCGAATGGCTATTCCGTCAGCACGATTTCTTGGATTGCGTTCGATTGATTATGAAAAATGTAAGCTGGCCCCGAGTGTTCAAATAGCACTGAGTGACTCTGATATAAAAAGAGCAAAGCAGATCGCTGCGTATCCTTGGTTCGCTGCCAAGAAAGCATGGCAGAAGGAAATTCACAAGATGCTCTCGAACGGCTTCAAGCTCGAGGTGGAGTCTTTGATTTCAAAAGATATCAGCTACGTGACTGAGATTTATACACCGGAACGACTTGCCGATCATGATTGGTTAGATTAGGAATCAATTTCCGATACACGGTAATTCGATTTCCCGGTCTCTTACTAGCATCGTACGTCGTCAGCGCGACCGATAAGCCCAGTCCGACGAACATGACGTGGTTGACTCACTGCATCGGACCCTTTCTCCATATGTGTAATTTGATCAGGAACTGGTGGCCTGCCAAAAAATTCAGCTATTCGTCCAACGACAGTTGCCTGTTCAGTTGGTTCAAGCTCGGCGAAAATAGGAAGGGCGAGAGTGTCTTTTGCGGCCTGTTCGGTGACATGAAGGTCACCTGATTTCCAACCAAAGTTAGCGAAGCATTTCTGTAAATGAAGCGGAACCGGATAGTAAATTTCTGTTCCAACACCGGTTGCCATTAAGTGCTCCCGTAGGGCATCTCGCTTTCCATCAGCCACACGTATGACATATTGATTCCAGACGTGTCTTCCCCGTGTGTCAATTTTTGGGGTAGTAATGACATCTTCTAATTCACAGTGGTTAAACATTTCTGTGTATCGAATTGCATTGTGTGCTCGTTGCGTTGTCCATTCATCAAGGTGTGGGAGTTTAATGCGGAGGACAGCGGCTTGGAGCGAGTCAAGTCGACTATTGATGCCTACAACATCATGGTAGTAGCGGGGTTCCATGCCGTGGACCCGAAGTTTTCGAAGTGCCTCGGCGAGGTCATCACGTGTCGTTGTGAGAAAACCACCGTCACCAAAGCCACCAAGGTTTTTTGTGGGGTAAAAGCTGAAGCACCCCATGTCACCGAGTCCGCCACTGCATCGTCCATGCCAGGTGGACAGTATTGACTGAGCGGCATCTTCAATAATCGGAAGTTCTGCCTCGTTTGCAATAGGTAGAAGCGCATCCATGTCAACGGTTTGCCCGAAGAGATGGACGGGGATAATGGCACGTGTTCGAGAAGTGATTCGGCGAGCAACGTCATCAGAGTCGATGAGAAACGTGCTGGGGTCGATATCTGCAAATATAGGAACACCACCAAGGCGCGTGACGGCACTCGCTGTGGCGAAAAAAGTGTAGCTAGGCAAGATTATCTCATCACCTGGCTCGATATGGAGGGCCATCAATGCGAGGAGAAGAGAATCACTCCCCGACGCGCAGCCGATGACATGAGGTACATCGAGGATGGTTGATAACTCGGCTTCCAAGGCCGTCACATCCGGCCCCAGAACGAAACGGCCGGAATCACAGACATCGTCCATGACCTGCCGGAACTGCTCTCGAAGTGGACCATTTTGTCGGTCAATTGCTAGGAGCGGGACTTTTGGAAGAAAGTCAGTAGAGTTGGATAATTTGTCGGTTGAATCTGAACTAGAACCGGGTGTCATCGCTTCATTGTCTCCATTTGGCAGGAGGGCTCATTTTGACAGAAAATTTTGGTCTCTTGCCTACATAACTCGTCATGTTTGATCCGGGCTCGCCACTTCGAAATTTTATTTTTTAGCCTCGCAGGTCCCGGGGTGTACCGGCGGGTATTCGAAGAGTGGGAATATTTTGCAAGTGGGTTGAGTGTCAAGATCAAGCTTGGTGAGAGTAAGAAAGGGAGGCTTGGGAAGACTCGGTGGTTTGACAACGGTACCCATTGCACTCTACATTCATCGTCAGAGATGTGTGGGTTGTTCCGCACCAAAACCTCGTTTCTTTCTGAGCGGAGTCGCCCTCGGTTGAGTGGTGTCCTATTCTGGAAGAGCGGGAAAGCGAGTTCCTGTTGATTGTTACTCAGGTTGCATTGAATTCATTGAAAAGCAGCATTGAATGCCAATTTACTGTTGGGCTCCACTTCCTTTACTGTATGAAAACCGGCGGAGCGGATGGGTTCCACGACCGTCATTGACTTAAGACGAATCGCGAAGCAGCTAGGATTGCCCGAGGAGGGCATTCTTGCGGCTGTGCAATTGATTGATGAGGGAAATACTGTTCCCTTTGTTACTCGATATCGTAGGGATCAGACGGGTGGTCTTGATGAACTCCAGTTGCGAGCGATCACAAATGCAGTTGGTAAAGCGCGGCAACTGGCTGACCGAAAGCAGACCATCCTTCGAACTATCGAAGGGCAGGGAAAATTAACACCTGAGTTGCGTAAGGAAATCGATGCAACCGAGAACACCAAAGTTCTTGAAGATCTCTATCTCCCGTTTAAACCAAAACGTCTCTCGTTGGCGGAGCAAGCGAAACAAAAAAGATTAGAGCCGCTTGCTCAGGAAATAATCGCAGCAGATTCTCAGGCAGCAGATCTAGAGAAGCGAGCGGTAGATTTTGTCGATGATGATTCGGGTGTTGCCTCTGCGGCTGACGCACTCCTTGGTGTCGGGCATATTATAGCTGATCTTTTTAGCTCTCGAGCTGACGTCCGCCAGCGTTTACGCAAACTACTGTTTCAGAAGGGTCGACTCCGTAGTCTGCGAATAGAAACTCCAGGTAAGGCCCTAACGAAAACCGCGAAGCATTTCAGAGATTATTTCGATTTCGATGAGCACCTGCAAAAAGTGCCACCACACCGTGTCTTGGCAATGAATAGGGGTGAAAGAGCAAAGATTCTCCGAGTCCGCGTTGAGGGACCAACCGAAGAAATACAAGCCATAGTAGATGAACTTGTTATTCCTGCTGATCACCCGCATGCAGATTTTCTTAAAGGCTGTTGCCGCGATGCATTAACACGACTGATTTTGCCCAGTCTTGAACGAGAAGTACGTCGCGAGATGACTGATGCCTCTGAAGAGCATGCGATTGCAGTGTTTGCGCGCAATTTGAGGAACCTGCTATTACAGCCTCCGGTCGCAGGTCGAGTCGTTCTTGCGATTGACCCAGGATTTAAAAGTGGCTGTAAAGCAGTCGTGCTTGATTCCTGTGGTAATCCCTTAGCTCGCG
>JBDOMQ010000316.1:4525-8490 GCA_039831725.1 Pirellulales bacterium | reverse complement strand
GCCTCGGAATTCTGCAAGCCTACACAGAAACCACCCTAGAAAACCAAGCAACTCCCAGCTATCAATAGAAACAAGGCTTTGCTTCGGATTAATTGTGGTAAATACCCTCGCAACGCGTATTGCATCAAGCGGCGAATAAATCCGAAGACAACGAATCTTGAGGCCTTGTCTCTGCGCTGCAGTGGCAAGATGGCAGAGTATCGTTGATTTCCCACTACCGTGTGGTCCACAAATAATCGCGCGATTGTCTCTGTCGCAAAGCCTTAAAAGTAGAGAACTAAGTGATGTCTCTGTCGAGTGCCATGGTATTGCACCTGGTCGAACAAAACGGCTGGAGAAGGGATTTTGAAATACTGTCGTATTCATCTATTTCTCGATTTTGACAGGAAGCCGAGCTACCGGAACACTTCCTAGAAAAAAAATATATTCTGAGACAAAGTCTCGACCACTCCGAAAAAAGATACGAATGCGAACACACCATCGAATCTTCACAATAATTCCTTCGTATGATAAGGGACTAAGTGGGAGGTCTGTTGCAAGAGCCCCTGTCAAATGATCTGTGCTCAATGACGTGGGTGACATTTGAGCACCGTCTTTTCGCTTATCCAACTGAATTCGTTCAAAGAAAATAACACCCAAATCTTCTTCACCTTTTCCTTCTGTGTACCAGACAACTGATCGCTCAACAGCGGAAATACTATGCGACTCTATACCTTCTACGATGTAATGCGCACGAAGCTGATCCCCGCCACCATACTGATTATTTTCATGGTTAAACGTAACACTGATCCGGGGATTTGGCTGAATGCGATACGAACCTAACGTGCTATGATCTATTTGTTTTGATTCTGTCATCGTTACGATTTTTCTGATGTCTGTGTCAGGACTATCACTTTCTCCCCATCGCTTGATTGAATTTCGGCTGGGAATACTACTACTGGAAAAACTCTTACGAGCGCTGGCCACCGCTCCGGCACGCCACGCAACACAAGTCGCCAACTCACCGTATTATGAGTCGAGGAAAAAGAATGCATTGCCTGGCTCGGTAATTCCAACTGAACGTCTGCCTCAAAAGGTGTGCCTGGCAGCGGCTCGACATTGTTCCATCGCCGAATGAGTGATTGCCATACAACCTGTCGCTCTGTTCTGACGTCGGTGCCCTGACGAAACGTCGCCTGCTCTTCCAACTCAAGAAAAAGTTCCAGCCTACGAAAGGAAACTGAACCAGCCTGTGACAAAAGAACCTGGTATTGATTTCCGGGCCGCAAGGGATGACCCGAAATTTCGACATGGGTTGGGCCAATAGCCGTAACTAAAAGAAGCTGCCTAAAAAAAAGGCCTATCGAAGCCAAACCAATAATCGTAAAAGGCGCAAGGAGCCCCAAAAGCCATAAGTCTGCCCTACCCCCAGCGATATCAAACCCAACATTCACTGCTAACAAAATGACAACGACATTCCATAGTCCGGAGAAAAGTCCGGCCCCTATCAAAGACCATGCCTCGGGGCTCTCTGTCGGCAAACGAAACCGCAACATTGTGCCTGGAGAATTAACCAGATTGTCACACGCAGGAATTGTTGGAAAACCTGTCGTTTCTGGAAGTGGGCTACCTAATGTTTCCAAAATCCGGCCAAATTGTGCAGCCTGACGCTCCTCCGAACGCCCCCAAGCTTTTAATGAATGAATCAAGCCCGTTACGCCAAAGGCAACAAGAGCACCTGGCAGCAAAAGCGCTAAAAGCCAAAGCCACCAACTATAACCCTGCTTGAGCACAACTGTTTCAATGTCTTCTGGGTCATACCAACAACGCAGTTGACCACCAAGTTCCCAGTCGTCTAACTCATGAAGCGCAAACGCTCTCGTTTCGCTTGTTTCTGAAGAATGAACTGTATTCCATGACTCGATGTTTTCTCCTTCAACTTCGTACTGAACCAACAACGCCGGTCGCCATGAATATTTTGCTCCTCCGAATACATCTCGCAGTGTATGACGCGCCAAGCCCTTTCCGATAAGCCGACCATTTACTTCTATGAACTGGTTATTAATTCTCCATTCGGGAACAGCGACGCCAGCAAGCATTAACACACCAATTGTAAGTCCGGCTACAAGAAGAACGGCGTGATAAATCCCTTCGCCCAGTGAACCCCAGGCAGGTAGACCAGTACGACGATCTCCGCGTTTCTTACTAAAGAATGTAGGCAGCCTCACAAATATTTCTCCGGGCAGCCCATAGGTCTACACGTACAAGCGAGAACTCTTCGCTTACGCTGATTACGCAGGACGATCATCACAACCCTCCATACGTGTTAGGTGCCAGACCGGGTCTCAGAAACCGTCCCAACATTTCTGCTGAGAAACAACTTTTCAGAGCGTGTTCGACACTGCCTTACTTCGAGTTACAACAATATCATCACCCGACTGTTGTTTTCGGAAAAAACCAATTTTCTCAAGAGCTTTATAGACTTCTTCAAGAGTCTTTTCACCGAAATTAGAAATACTTAACAAATCCGCTCGAGTGCAGTTAAGAAGATCATGCACTGTAAAAATGCCTTTCTCCTCAAGACAGTTTGTCGTTCGAACAGATAGTCCAATTTCAGCAGTACTCATCTCTAACTTTTCAGAGAGTTCATCTGATTGGGTCAAACTTTTATATGGAACGCGTGGCATGGGGTCCCTCCCGTGCAATTAAGTTTTTTGACTTAGGCCTAACAAATTTTTCGCCTAAAAGTCTATTTTACATTTATAGCGTTAGCCTACATTCTAACGCACCGACATGTTGTAGAAAGATTTTATCTTTCCAACAATCCGGTAGTCTACTGAATATACTCAAAATAAATCTGTTTCGACTACTGCCCCGTGTTGTGAAGTCTGTTTCTTCACTTCAGCGGGCTTGAAATCCCTTCCTACCAAAGCCTTTTTTTCACGGGTAGCGATGCCAGGCAAACCACAAATTTCGCTTGATTCTCTCAATCCGAGCCAGCGAGAAGCCGCCATGCATGTGCACGGGCCGCTTCTTGTCCTAGCAGGCCCCGGTAGTGGAAAAACCCGTGTCGTTACTCATAGGGTGGCTCATCTCATTACACAAGGCATTCCAGCCCACCAGATTGTTGCTTTAACATTCACGAATAAAGCAGCTGACGAAATGCGAAAGAGGGTTACCGACTTAGTTGGCCCACAGCCGATCGAAATGGGAACATTTCATCGTTTTGCGGCACGTCTATTGAGAAAGCACGCCCGTCTTTGTGGTCTCACAAGCGACTACTCCATTCTTGATCCCGATGATTCACACGCTGTACTAAAGCGGGCAGCGAAGAAACTAGGACTCTCACTTAAACATACTCCAGTAGGAAAATTGGCGAGTACGATTAGTCGAGCAAAAAATGATCTCGTTACGCCAGAAGAATTTCAGCCTCGCTGGGGTCGTCCAGCTGATGACATCGTGGTCAAAATCTGGCCCATCTACCAAGAAATGCTGCTTGATTCGAATTCAGTCGACTTTGATGATTTGTTGGTACACACTGCAAAGTTATTGCTGGACAACCCAGATCTACGACGTCAACTCGATGCCCACCATCGTTGGATCTTGGTGGATGAGTACCAGGACACGAACGCCGTTCAGTATTGTATTCTTCGAGGTCTTTCACTCGATCACCAACACCTCGCTGTCACTGGTGATCCTGATCAAGCGATCTATGGATGGCGCGGGGCAAGCATTCGAAATATACTTGAATTCGAGCGGGACTACACAGACGCTCGTGTTGTCACCCTAGAACAGAACTATCGAAGTACCGCCAACATTCTTGGTACCGCTGATCGCGTCATTGCAAACAACAGCCGTCGGAAACAAAAGCAACTCAAAACCAATGCTGCTGCAGGAGAGCCTATTCGGATCTTTCTTGATAGCACCAGCCATGACGAAGCCGAACGTATTGCAACTGAGATCGCTGAGGCTATCGATAACAAGAT
>JBDOMQ010000316.1:0-4515 GCA_039831725.1 Pirellulales bacterium | reverse complement strand
AAGATACGTCAGCCCAGTGATTTCTGTATTCTTTTCAGGACAAATGCACTTTCACGCTCCCTCGAAGTTGCGTTACGAAACCGCAATATTCCATATCAACTCGTGCGTGGCCTAGAGTTCTTCAAAAGACGGGAAGTACGAGATGTTGTCGCCTGGCTCAGACTTTTAAAAAATCCACGTGATGATGAGGCCTTCCTCAGAATCGTAAATGTGCCACCACGAGGTATTGGGAAACAGTCTTTGGATCGTCTAGCGGCATGGGCAGAACAACAACATATGTCTCGTCTGGATGCTGCGGGTTATGCCGCACAGGTGCCCGCACTCACCCGTCGGGCTATTCAAGCGTATGAAAAATTCAGACTTCTCTTCCAAGCAATACAGCAGGTGCAACAGCAGTCAAATGGTGCTGTTGCACCTCTTGTAGAGGCAATTCTTGAAAAAACTGGCTATCGTGATTTGCTAGCTACCGAAAAAGATGAAGAGGGAGATGAGCGACTTGCTAATGTAGAAGAACTTGTCACTGCTGCAAGACAGGTTGACGAATCATTTGAAGTAACGTTGCCCGACGATGACCCACTTAGTCAATTTCTTGAACAAACCGCTCTTGTAGCCGATACCGATATCTGGGATCCCGCCGGAAATCAGGTTGCACTCATGACCTTTCATGCATGTAAAGGCCTAGAGTTTCCAGTTGTTTACATGATAGCTCTCGAAGATGGAATTCTTCCTCATGAAAGAAGTCTTGATGACAACGATCAACTTGAGGAAGAACGGCGGCTTGTATTTGTTGGGATAACCCGTGGACAACAAGAAGTTCACGTGAGTGCTTCACGGATCCGAGACTACCGTGGTAACAGGAGAATATCTGCACCAAGTGTTTTCCTTACTGAGATGCTGGGGGAAGAATCATATCTGTCTGGACCGGAGGCCCCAGCACTAAGCGAGACACCTTCTTGCGAACACAACCAGGATGAAGAATTTTCAACAAAATCTTTTGCTAACTATTTTTCACGAGAAGAAGAGGGCACTGTCGAGGATCAGTTGGATGATTCAAACTACTTGGATACTACTCACCAGCAAACACGATCCGATGGACTTGTTCTTGAAATTGAATCTGATTTTATACAAGAGGTAGATTTCGACAGAAAACATGTAAAAAAAACAGCACAACAAAAAACACCGAACCCACATCAGTCACCCTCAATCCTCACAGCTAATAAACTTCATCAGGGAACACCAAAAGAGGTCTCTTTTGATATCGGAGATCGGGTGTTCCACGAAGAGTATGGCGAGGGCGTCCTTGAAAAAATTGGTGGCACAGGGCACAGAACCATTGGTGTTGTACGGTTCGATGGCGCGAATAGAACAAGAAGCTTTGTCCTCAAACATGGTGCACTAAAAAAAATATAGCGACTTCAAATTACTGAATACCCTAATGTGGAACAAATGTTTTCATGCTTGTAACGCAACGACCGACCCACTACCAGCAACCTATCAGAATTGCTGTTTCTATCACCTGATCAATTAGAAACAGCAGTGCAAAACGCCGTTTCGTATTCTTTCTTCACCCATACAGCAAACCTGACCAACGCGTGTCGCACCCTCGCAATGAGTATCCACAAACAACGTGCGACGGCATACAACAGACCAGCCTCAGAGTGCTCGGACTAATGCAAGCCCGTAAGACCGTCTATCCCAAGCCTTCCCCTGACCTTTCAATGTGAAATAACGCATCCAACAACGAGACCATATAGACTGACCGTGAGCAACTTTTAAAATCGACTCGACATTAGCACATATATAAAGTAGTACCATTCTGTGCGAGAGAGCTACGATTTGAGCTTTCTTCACCCTTACCTGACATTTTCTTATTCGAAACCTTCAATTTTCAGGCCTGATGTCGACGACTGTAAAACATAGCTCTCCGTCGACCCATGAAACGAATGACGCTGCTAATCATTCGAAGAAAAGAGGTGGTCGAAAAACGTGGCTAAGCCTGATTTTTCGCCTGCTTGCGACGCTTGCTCTCGTGTACTTCGTTCTACAACGTGTTGAATGGGAATCACTCGTCAGTCTCATGAAGTCTCTCCAATGGCAGTGGTTTGCCGCCGGACAGGCAATCGCTATCGTAATTCAAGTTGTTGCTGGCATCCGTTGGTCAGCACTGGCACGGCCGATTGGCTTTATTCATTCAACCTATTTTTTTATATGGCGATTCTTTGAAGGTGTCTTTTTCAATCTCTGCCTTCCATCTTCAATTGGTGGTGATGTTGTAAAAGCGTATAGGCTTTCAGATACAAACTCTGGTCGTCTTCTCGCAGGTTGTACAATACTTGCTGATCGTCTTGCAGGAGTCTCCGCTCTTGGAATATTAGCCGGATCAGCACTGGTGTCACTTAAGTTAAATCTTTCGTTACCCGCTACAGCTGTTGTAGCCTTGCTGCTTCTTGTCAGCGTACTCCTTGGCTTCCGATTGACTATCGGAAATCTTGATCGCTTCCTTGATCTGCTACCGAAAAATCATCGCCTTCGTCAATTTCTTGCACAACTTCTTCCGTATCAAGTGCGGCCAAGCCTTATGGGAAAAGCTGTTGGCTGGAGTCTTATTGTACAAGTCGGTGCATCGGTTTCGGTTGCATTGATGGCCCGCGGTATTGGCGTGACACTCGGATTGGGCATCTGGTTTTCTGTTGTTCCGCTAATTGCTCTGGCAATCGTCTTGCCGATTAGTATTAATGGTGTTGGTATTCGTGAAGGAGGGATGGTTTTCCTGCTCAGCCGTTGGGGTATTGCTGAAGAACAAGCTGTCGCCATAGGCCTTCTTTGGTTTTTTGCAACAATTGTGACTGGGCTTATTGGTGGGTTTCTTTTTTTACTCGATCGGCGATCACCAAAAGGCACACTGACGAATGAAACCTTAGGATCGTAGCCAACGATCAGCAAGAAATATCGCCGCTATCGTCTTTGCATCCTCAATCAAACCATCGTGACACATCGCTACCGCATCACTCCATCGCACGACTTGCGGCTCGATACGTTCATTGGGCTCAAGTGACTGGCTTCCGCTCTGCAAACCCTTTGCTACAAAAAGGTGCATTTTTTCGTGAAGAATACCTGGTGACATCCAGAGTTCTCCAAGGCTTTCTAGAACGGCGGCCTGATAGCCCGTCTCCTCGCGGAGTTCCCGAGCAGCAGCAGCTGGTAATGATTCAACTCGGTCGAGAGTGCCAGCTGGAATTTCAATCAGAGTTCGTCCAACTGCCGGACGAAATACGTTTATAAGACAAACTTGATCGTCATCGACAAATGGAACGATGGCTACACTTCCAGGGTGTTCAATAATATCTTTTGACCGTGTAACTCCATCACGGCATTTTTCTAAGAGCCTCACAACGCGGAAGCGATCTGACTCAAGAAGCTTGTCTCCTACGCGTTTGATTATCGTATCTTTATTCATGTGACCTTATGTCGTCAGGGTATCGAGAAGTACAGGAGAGACTACCTTCGCGGCCGCACCGGCCACTGTAAGTTTCGATTTGTGCTGCATTGATTTGATTGGGATAATTGCCATTGCCAGTGATGCCTCTTGGTCTCCCAAGCAACCCACCGAAGTAATACGAGAGACTACCTCGTCGTTACTTACCACGCTATCACCAACTACCAACGACCCACCCTTTTCAACTGCCAATACCACAAGTCTTCTATTCACATGCCCAAGAGCATCCAGTCGGGCAACCGTTTCCTGGCCTAGGTAACATCCTTTCGTAAAGCTGATTGCCCGATCATTTAAGCCTACTTCCTGGGGTAATGTTTTCTCGGGTATGTCATTGTCCAGAGGCCACCCCTGCCGAAGTCGAAAGTAGGTAATCATTTCATCGGTAATCTTTCGAATTCCAGTAGTTGCAAGAGATGATTGCAGAGCGTCCTTGCACTCGCCCGCTACTGTGACCAAAAAGCTCTCGGAAGAAACCCAATCAACCGCCATTAATCTTGCTGGAGTCGACCGTGTTGAAAAGGGGTTATTCCCACCAATCTCTTGAAGTTGCTGATACAGTTTTGGAACCGATACATCAAAATATTTTTGCAGCCAAATTTTTGCTTGACTGCCAGACACCAGCACTGAGTGCACTTCTTCCTGATTTTGGAAGATAGCGATATCCTCTCGGATATGGTAGCGATCAAGATGAGTAGCTAACCGTTGACCACAGCCCCTTGCGACACGAATCCGTAGGCCTTCATCACTACGCAACAGGACAGCCATCTCAAGAACCCCGCCTCGAGCATCACAAAAGAAACCATCACACCCATCATTTTCTTGCAAGCCATTCATATCTGCAGTCGTAAAATTATTGATGAACTGAACAGCATCCGGCCCTTTAATTACTACCTCATCGAACTGAAACAGTGTCGATGAGTAGCACTCTGATAATGAGCCTTCCAGGTTCTGAATGACGGACATGCCCTACCCCGTAATGATTTTCAAGTCACAATATAAAAAACGCACAATCTCATTAA
>JBDOMQ010000342.1:0-8575 GCA_039831725.1 Pirellulales bacterium | reverse complement strand
GTTACCACAATGGGGTTGTGAATGCTGGCATGGTGGATGGTTCTATCCGAAAAATCACTGACAACATCTCGCTTCGAATTTGGCGGGGACTCGCAACCCGTGATGGCGGGGAAGTAGCAAATCCACCCTGAATATGAGCATTGGGTTAGAAGCGACCCCGAAATACATGGGGTGGGCGCATCTGCTTCATTCCTTTGGTACGATAGTTTCTTCAGGAATTATTGTGATTTAAGGGCTCATTACCTTGAACAAACTCCACCATGAATTGGTGTCAATGTTTCAGACAAGTCACAACACAGTGAAGGTATTGCGTTCACTGTACACAATTTGTCTCATGCTCCTCTCGGCTTCTCTGGCCTTCCCAATGGATGTGGTAGGGGTCGGAAAGCATGCCGTTCGGCTGCATCGTGAAGACCCTCGTCCACCTGGTGATGTTCCGGCAGGTGTTCGCTCTGAATCCGGTTCTTACTCGACGTACTATCCACGACGGCGAGTTTCCAGGCGTGCTCAACGAAGAATGAATCGTCGTGGCACATGGACAGTTGTTCCAGAGGATATACCACCACACAGTGGATTACTCATTGAACACCGAAACCTTTCCTATGGATCAGGAGAACAACACCAACAGTTTGACTTGTATCTTCCTGGTGGGTGCCGTGATGGAAGACTTCCTCTTGTGATCTGGTTACCAGGTGACGACTGGTCAAGTAGCCCTCGCGTCGACTGTCCGCTTACATGGCTCACACAGCATGGATTTGCTGTCGCAAGCATCAGCTATCGTCCAAGTCAAACTCATATTTTCCCTACTCAGCGAGATGACTGTTTAGCCGCAATCAATCGTCTCTCTGAAGATTCCGCCATTTGGAGTATCGACCCAACGCGGATATGCCTTGTAGGACAGGCTGCAGGTGCACATCTTTCGATGCTGATTGGTCTTGATCCTGATCAGACCCATAATGATTCCCTCGAAGAGCATGATCTTCCTGTGCATCGAATTGCTGCAATCTGTGGTATTTCAACGATTGCACACCTTCCCACTCTTGGAACTGATTCTAACCGTGCTTCCTCTGCTGCAAGTCGGCTTATTGGTGGACCACTGCCCGAATTGCGCGAAGCAGCATTACGAGCCAGCCCAATCAGTTACGCCTCTCGGAATGACCCGCCCACGTTACTTATTCATCGAAAAAATGATGCAGACGTCCCTGTGAGTCAGAGTGAGCGATTACATGCTGCACTGCTATCTGTAGATGTTGACAGTACACTTATCCTTTCTGAGGATCAGCAGGCATCTCTGGCAGACGACGGAGCCGTTGGTCAGCTTTTGCTGGATTTTTTGATCCGAACACTTGATACCGGCATCGATTCAGTCATTGTGTCTGAAAAAACTACCCAAATTGATTTGGGAAATAAGCCAAATCAGTCTTGAGATTTTTCTCGGAAACCACGACGCTCTTTTCTTTAACAGCGGAGTGTTTGAGTATGGTGTTGCCCCGTCTTCAACTGAGTCGTCGCCAATGGATCCAAACTGCTGCAGCTACTACGTGCGGCGTTGCCGGTGGACTCCTGGCGGAATCGTTTGCGGTGGCACCACAATCTCTTTCTCAGACACATCTCCACATAGGCACGCCCTCATTATCTGATAAGCGAGCACTTCGGATTGTTCAACTCAGTGATCTGCATGTCCGGGATATTGGTCATCTGGAAATACAACTTCTCGCAGCAGTCACGGCTGCCCAGCCTGATGTGATTCTGTTAACCGGCGACACGATTAGTCATAAAAATGGCATGCAGCCACTATCTGAATTTCTCAAGAAACTCCCACCAGCATCCCACCGACTTGCGATCATGGGGAACTGGGAATACAACGCCGGATTGACTCCATCCTCATTCAGGAAATTCCTGAGTCCTTTTGGATTTCAAGTCTTAATGAATGAGTCATACCGTTTCGAATATGATGCCAGCGTGTTGCAGATTACTGGATTCGATGATTTCCTTGCAGGTCAACCAAAGTACCTCAAGACAGAAAAGAATGAGCATGCAGATCAGCACCTTATGCTCGCACATTGTCCAGAGACTCGTGATATTGCTCAGAAACTTCTTACGTTTCCTCCGAGCCTCATTCTCAGTGGCCACACTCATGGAGGCCAAATTGCTCCGGGTGGTTTCCCACTCATTACTCCTCCAGGGAGTGGGGGCTATGTATCTGGATGGTACTGCGACAATGGACCGCCAATGTATGTTTCACGCGGCATCGGCACCTCGCTTCTTCCTCTTCGACTCGGTTCACCACCTGAACTTATTGTTCTTGACTGGCAATTGAAACAAGTCAACTCATAACTGAGTCTTCAAACAGTTTTCTTGCCAATGGGCCGTGCAGTCGATACAGACAGCACAGGAAGCCTCTTCTGCCCTCTTTGTGCAGTCGTCCTTGCTGAACAGTCGATAGTTTTCCCTGCGGGGGACGTTTCCTGTTCATGCTCCCCTGCCTTTATGTCCTGTGCCTGTCAGCAGATGCGATCGCATGGCTCCACCATGTCGTGTCACTCCAGGTATGGAACGAGTGTCTGGAAGTTCCTTCTTTCGTGCTCACAACTTAATCATCGTTCATCAGCAAAGAGACCAAGTAAAAACCTATGGAAACTTATCTACGCGACATCAATGAAACTGCTCTTCTCACTGCAGCCCAAGAAAAACAACTGGCTGTTCGGGTTCAAAAAGGTGACCCTGCTGCACGCGACCATATGGTCAGGGCGAATCTTCGACTTGTTGTCAATATTGCTCGTGGCTATTCAAATCGCGGGCTCCAGCTATGTGATCTTATCGAAGAGGGTAATCTTGGTCTCATGCGAGCCGTCGAAGGATTTGACCCGAATGTTGGTACGCGGTTTAGCACATACGCTAGTTACTGGATCAAACAATCAATCAAGCGAGCACTCATTAATAACGGGAAGACCATTCGAATTCCTGCATATATGGTTGAGATTCTGTCGAAATGGCGGCGAGCATCGATTCGTCTCCTCGATTCACTTGGTCGAACACCCACACCTGAAGAAGTAGCTCGAATGCTCGGCTTGGCTCGCAAAAAGCTACCCATCATCAAAAAAGCCATGCAGGTTCATCAGTCTGCTCCGCAGACAGAGCAGACAGAAGGTGGGTGGTCGCTCGGAGATATCATTCAAGATCAAAACGCACGATGTCCAGCCGACGTCATGCTTGATGAAGACACGCTCCAGCATGTACTGAAACGCATCGATGAGCTTGAGGACCGGGCCGCGTCTATTGTTCGCATGCGTTTTGGACTTGAGGGTGGTGAGCCAATGACATTGAAGGAGATCGGCAGCATTCTGGGACTTACCCGAGAGCGGGTTCGACAGATTGAATCTGAAACCTTGGCATCACTCGCTGCTGAAATTGAGGGTGTTCCTCGGGCAACTATTTCAATTCGTCCGACGAGGCAGTTGCGGCGAGGCGCATAAACCAGATACCCTCTGTCTATTATGAATTTAAAACAACATATTCGCGATGTTCCTGATTTTCCGAAGCCTGGCATACTCTTTCGTGACATTACGCCGCTGCTTGCGAGTCATGAAGCATTTGCTGAGTCGATACACAAGTTAGCCGAACCGTGGCAAAAGACAGACATTGATGCCGTTGCCGCTGTTGAAGCCAGAGGGTTTCTTTTTGCCGGACCTCTGGCTCTGAAACTCGGTGTTGGTTTGATTCCCGTTCGCAAACCAGGGAAACTACCAGCCGATACGATCAGTTACCAGTATGAATTGGAGTACGGCACAGATACACTCGAAATGCACAGCGGAATTTTAACCCCAGAGTCACGAGTACTGATCATCGATGATGTGTTGGCGACGGGTGGTACGGCTGAAGCCTGTGTCAGCTTGATAGAATCTGTGCAGGCAACGGTGGTAGGATGCTCTTTCCTCGTTGAACTTGAGGGTCTGGGAGGACGCGAACGATTGGGTGACCACCGAATCGAAACTGTTCTGCAATACTAACTCCTTTGAGTACGTCCAATAACTCCTGGAACAAACCTTTCGGACTCTTTGTCAGACTGATTTTCATGTCCCGCATCGTCATTGCCATGTCGGGAGGTGTTGACTCAAGTGTCACCGCCTCATTACTCGTTGAAGCTGGACACGATTGTATCGGTGTCTTTATGCGACATGGGCAACCAGCTTTGCCGTCATCATCAGGTGCGCTTCCTATAGTTGAAGCAGCTGATCCCAAGCCCGGACACCAAGGCTGCTGCTCTGTTACAGATGCTCTCGATGCGCGTCGTGTTGCGGAACATCTTGGCATTCCGCTCTATCCGCTCGACCTCACAGATGATTTTGAAAAAATAATAGATACATTTGTCACCGAATATGGTGCTGGTAGGACACCAAATCCATGTGTCCGTTGTAATCAATGGATTAAATTCGGTCGTCTCTTCGACTATGCCGATGCCGTTGGTGCAACACATGTTGCAACAGGTCACTATGCACGACTCGTTCACAATCAGACTTCTGGCACGCATTCATCCGTTCCGGAAATTCACCGAGGCCATGATATCTCACGGGATCAGTCATATGTCTTATTTGGAATAACACCAGACCGTTTAGCACGAATGATGCTGCCAATTGGTGAACTGACAAAATCTGAAGTTCGCTCACGTGCGAATCAGTTAGGTCTTGTGACAGCAACTAAGCCTGATAGTCAGGAAATATGCTTTGTTCCTCCTGGCGAGCATCCACGTTTAGTTGCCCATAGACTTGGTGGTTCCCGGGCAGGAGATATTGTTGACACAAGTGGCAGCATCCTTGGACACCATCCCGGAATCGAGCATTTTACAGTCGGTCAACGACAAGGTCTTGGCATTGCTATTGGTTCCCCGCTATACGTTATTCGAATTGAACCAGAAACTTTGAGAGTTGTTGTAGGGCCAAAATCTGATTTGCCTCTTCAAGGTCTGATTGCTGATGAAGTGAGTTGGGTGGCAGATGTACCAACAACTCCTTTTGAATGTCTTGTTCAGTGCCGAGCCCAACGACCACCGGCAAAAGCCATTGTTACAAGGAAAGGTGATCAGGAATTTGAAGCGCGTTTTCTAGATCCAACCGTCAATGCTCCTGGTCCGATCACCCCTGGCCAGCCAGCGGTCTGCTATGACAACACGCATCTTCTTGGCGGCGGTTGGATTGTAAAGCATGAAACAACCTGATTGATGACGCTTCCGATAACACCCTCCATATCAGTCAGAAAAGGCTTCGGTGGCTGATATGCATACGGTTTTTGCATTCCGGAATCTTCCAAGTAGTATCAGAAAGGATGCTTGTGATTTCCCACTTATATTTAGTACAGGAGAATAGCTTTGCCCCCCGCCGCACTTGCAGTCTTTGGCGTTATCCTCGGAATCATTGCATTCGCAATGTTGATTCTGTTATTTAACTACGGCCAAATTTGGTTTCAGGCATATTGGTCGAAAGCGGCTGTTACATTTCTCGAACTCTTTGGAATGAGCTTGCGGAAAGTCAACGCTCGTACAATTGTTCAAGCTCGAATCATGGCAACGCAAGCTGGTCTCGGAAAGCAGCTTTCTCCGCGTGTTCTCGAGGCTCACTATCTTGCTGGTGGTGATGTTCCTCGTGTCATCCGTGCTCTTATTGCCGCACATCGTGCTGGCATTGATCTTGATTACGATAAAGCATGTGGCATAGATCTTGCCGGTAGAGATGTACTCGATGCAGTCCAAACAAGCGTGAATCCCAAGGTGATTGACTGCCCGGATGTTGCGAGTGGAAAGTCAACTCTTTCAGCGGTTGCACGAAATGGCGTTGAATTAAGAATACGAGCGCGGGTCACGGTCCGAACAAATCTTCATCAACTCATTGGTGGAGCAACTGAGGAAACAATAATTGCTCGAGTTGGTGAAGGAATTATTACATCAATTGGATCAGCTGCGACACACTTCGAAGTCATGGAACACCCAGATACAATTTCAAAAGCTGTACTCGAACGAGGACTCGATGCACAAACTGCTTTTCAAATCGTATCTATCGACATCGCTGATATCGAGGTTGGTGAAAATATTGGAGCCCGGCTTCAGGCTGATCAGGCAGAGGCCGACACACGCGTGGCACGTGCCAAAGCAGAGGAACGACGGGCGGTGGCCATCGCTCATGAACAGGAAATGAAAGCGGCGACTGCCGAAAACCGTGCAGGTGTCCTCAAAGCCGAGGCCCTCGTTCCGAAAAGTATCGGTGAGGCACTACGGGCAGGTCGTATGCAAAGTCAATCAGGAAACGGCCGGGTTTAGCCAAAACCCCTAAAAACTTAAGTTTTCGGGTGTCGGCAACAAAAATCGGAATAAATGGAGAATTCGGTCAAACTTTGTGGCCTCCACGTGCCGATACTAGATTTTTAGATGGGATTCATGTCGAACATGATCTGCTGGCCGCACGATGCAGTTAGCAATAAACCTGTCTGACAGGCAACGGTCCAACGGACTTCCGAAGGACCACACGGCAAAAGGGAGTCTGCCATGGGTCTGCGAAAATTGCGAGTTTATAACGGTCCAGAGAATGATGCTGCTGGCGTCTCGTTGCTCGAACAGCAACTCGATCCACACAGTATCAAAGTGACACTTGGTGAAATCTTACCAATCTTGGCTGATGCTGTCTCAAGTGACAGAACATGGCTTAGTGACTTTGCTGAAGATGAAGTGACGATTTCTTCTGACCTTCACGATGTTCTTCAGGCCTACCGTCACTTCCGTCGTCCAGGTGCTTAAGTATCCTCACAAAGTGCACGGTCAGGAAGGTTTGACAAGAATCATACAGAAACAACATCTCAGAGAGAACACGTTTTCTCTCTGACGTTGTTTTACTTTCGAAACCTCTTCGTCACTTCAAAAGACGTTGCCAGAATTCCAGATCGAGCCATCTCTTGAATTTATAGCCAGCTTCTCGGATTGTTCCGGCGTGAGAGAATCCGACATGACGATGAAGTGCAATACTTGCTTCATTCGCTGAGTCGATACCGGCGACAAGAAGATGAAGTTCGTGTAATGTCGCCTCACGAATAATAGTCTCAAGTAAAATCCGACCAAGTCCTCGGCGTTGATACTCTGTTGAAATATACACAGAATGTTCGGCTGTCTTGGAATATGCAGGATATGGCCGAAAGGGACCCCATGTCGCAAAACCAACAACTACTCCCTGCTGCTCAACTCCAAAAACGGGAATACCGGCCTGTTTCTTTTCTTCGAACCATGAAGCAATCGTTTCCTCAGACCGAGGTAACTCTTCATACAGAGCTGTTGTATGAAGAATAGCCTCGTTAAAAATATTTCGAATATCCTTCAGATGCTTTTCGTCACAACGCAGCACATAAGTACCAGTTGGTCTATCAGTCATGCATCCACCACCTGCCGCAATTCCGGTCGCGGTGTGAGTAACGAGACAACAATAAGAACTAGAAATCCGAGTGGTATTGTCACCAGACCAGGCTGACTAAATGGAATTGGTGAATCGCTCCGTGGAAGTCCATAGACTTTTTCAAACGTATCTGCCGAGAGAAGAATCCAGCCCAGTGAAGAAATCATTCCTACTGTAACGGCAGCCGTTATTCCCTGTTTTGTCGTTCGCGGCCAAAAGAGCAACATAACAAGCGCTGGAAGATTTGCAGATGCAGCAATATGAAACGCCCATCCAACAAGGAAGCTCACATTGAAATTCTTGAAAAGAATTCCGAGTGCCATAGCAACGACTCCAAGAAAAACGGCGGAGATTTTACCCGCTCGAACTTTTTCATGATCATTCATCGTGACACCAAAACAATTTTCAATCAGATCATGTGCCACTGCCCCACTGCCAGCCATAATGAGACCACTTACCGTGCCTAGAACCGTAGTAAACGCAATTGCTGATATTGCTGCGAATAAGGTTTCACTAAAAGACTTCGCAAGAAGTGGAGCTGCCATATTGGAACTTGTCGGATCAAGATATCCGCTCGTCATGGCACCAAGACCGAGATACAGCGTTAAAACGTAAAAACCACCAATCGCTGCGATCCCAACTACTGTACTTTTGCGAGCGGCAGCTGCATCCTTGACGGTGTAATACCGGATCAGAATATGTGGGAGTGAGGCCGTCCCGCAAAAGAGTGCGAGCATGAGGCTGGCAAAGTTTAATCGATCAGTCAACGTTCCGGAGGAGAGTCCTTTAAAATATCCGCCCGGCTTCAGAAGGTCTTTCCCCTCACGAATAGTTGGTGTGAAGGTCGTATGAACGCCTTTCTCATCAGTGTGTTTTTTTGCTGACCAGGTCACAACCTGTGAATCTTCAAGGGTAGAAAGGTATTGAAGTGGGCGTAATGGCCCTGTCTCACGTGCATCACCATATCGTTCAGGAAGTTTGTGGATGGTCCCAACAGGCCGAAGGTCATTCTCAGTTGTTTGCAACTCACCATTTACAAGCACACGGCCGTCCGGAGTCTGCGTCTGTACTTGAGGACGGAGATCTTCCTCGCCCTGCCGACCGGCATTGAGGAGGAGTCCACGATTCAGAATCATGATAGTCAG
>JBDOMQ010000382.1:0-1804 GCA_039831725.1 Pirellulales bacterium | reverse complement strand
ATCTCTATATCCATAACTCGCGACCCGTTATCAGCAACATGGAAATCCACAGTGCGGGTCTGCAGCATATAGACCTCACCGTTCGGCGTGACGTTTTCACTTTCAACAACGAGTGTTGCTGTGTTTCCTGATGCCTCGGCTTTGCTGACCTTCGTGTGAAGCTGATGCCCCAGATGCGCCGCCTTGTGAGGGTCTACCTTTCCTTTTTTTGTGAATGTTAAGACTTCGTGCCATGTATTGAACCCATTGGCACTATGAAGCCCAAAACAGACTGACCGATGATGCGGATGATCTTGCTTCTCACCCTCGACGTTCTGCATGGGATAGGCACGTGTCATCTTGATACCGCCCGGACCAACGATTGGCCAGAAGTAACACTTATTAGAAACTTTGTCCGACGTGACGTATCGAGTGAACAGTTGGTCATCGATGTAAATGGCAACATCGCCAGACGGCTCCTGCTTCATTGAAAACTCAGCTGCCACGGCAGTAACCTGCACACTGTTGATGACAGTAAAGCTGACGGCCAGAACGAGGCTGACGGACAACTTCCTTATTATTTTCATGCTTTTTTTACCCCCCATCCTCGAAACAGACTGCGCGTCTCTCGAGGTCCTCTTTACGATGTCTTTAGATCACACCAACCCATGTCCTTTTCTCCGCGTTCCTTATTTTTGTTCGGCAGGACATTATTGCCAATACAGCAAGCCAGAAATGAGCTTTACACGATGAACTGCTGTATCATGCTGCGTAGAGCGACTCATTTCGTTATTTCAATCACCTACAGACTGGTCAATCTGCCGCCGTCAATACTGCATGCTTGTAAAAAACGACGTCGATTGCGTGATATCACGAATTTCACTTGTTTAAACATAAGATAACGCCTTATGCAATGAGCTTGTCGATGACCTTGCCGCCGAATTGGCTGAGCTGTTTAAAGCGTCCGGCGTGGTAGTAAGTTAACTTGTTGTCATCCAGTCCGAGGAGTCGTAGAAGCGTGACGTGAAAATCACGGATGTGATGAACGTCTTCCACAGCTGTCATCCCGGTTTCATCTGTTGCACCGATCGTGTGCCCCGCATTACTGCCACCACCAGCCAACCAGATCGTCATGGCATCAGGGTTATGATCCCGTCCGTATGCCACACCACCGCGAACACCATTGTCAGGTGACCGGCCAAACTCTCCGCACCAGACAACCAGAGTGCTTTCAAGAAGGTTTCGTGACTTCAAATCTTCAATAAGAGCAGCAATAGGCTGGTCAACACTCTGCACACGATTACCATGTGCTCGCTCGATATAGTCATGACTATCCCAACCTCCGTTATACAGCTGTACAAAGCGAACACCTTTTTCAACAAGCTTACGGGCCAAAAGACACTTCCTGCCAAACGCATCTGTTTCTTCTTGCCCCACGCCATACGCATCGAGTGTCTTCTGCGATTCTTCCGACATGTCAATCGCGTTTGGTATCTCCGTCTGCATTCGGAAAGCGAGTTCATAGCTCTCTAGCCTTGCAGCAAGTTCGTCATGCTGTGGATGCAGCGCCGCATGGCGTTCATTCATTGCCTTGAGCAGGTCAAGATTCCTCCGCTGCCGACTCGCGGTCACACCAGGTGGCGGTGACAAATTCAAAATCGGTGAGCCAGTCGGCCGCAAGGGTGTTCCCTGATAGAACGCCGGAAGATATCCATTTCCCCAATTCGGTGCACCACCTTGTGGATCAGACACTTCAGGGAGAACGACATATCCGGGCAGGTTCGAATTCTCGCTACCAAGCCCATATGTCACCCATGCACCAATT
>JBDOMQ010000391.1:0-8592 GCA_039831725.1 Pirellulales bacterium | reverse complement strand
GCACCTTGGTTTGACGGTATACTAGTTCGAGCTGCATACTTTTTTTCAAAGTTTTCTCTGTGGCAAAGGCGAATGTATTCCAAGCTCTATAAACTACTCGGCGCACTTGCTCTTCTTGTCCCTGTCTTGACGATTGGTGAGTGTCGTCGTCAGCAAGATACACAATCTCTCTCCAAGACAACATGGACCGTTCAAAAGGTTCATGATGGCGACACCGTAACAGCTGTTAATCAAAGCGGTCATGTCGAAAAAATTCGACTCGCTCATATTGATGCTCCAGAGTACCGACAGCCTTATGGAAAAGCAGCTCGTCAGTCACTTGCTCAGAAGTTAAATCAAACGCCATTTCACATGACTCCCAACGGTCGTGATCAATATGATCGTCTTCTGGCAACTCTCTGGGTGGATGACAGGAATATAAACCGGGAACTTGTTGCTGAAGGGCTCGCTTGGATCTTTGATCGCTATTCGCCACCCGCTGATCTGGTGGCAGCAGAGAAGGGTGCAAAAAAAGCCCGGATTGGCCTATGGGAAGCGGCCGATCCCGTTCGACCGGCTACCTGGAGGGCCACCCACCCCCGGCAATAACTCCATTCACGACGATTTATGCAGGCGATCGAGAGTCGACTTGAGTTCTTTTTTGTCGGCATCCGATAACCTAGTGCTAGTCAAACAATGCAGAATAAATCAGATGTTGTCATTACTGGTGTCGGAGTTATCAGCCCCATAGGAATTGGCGCTGATAATTTTTGGCATGCGCTCCTTGAAGGGGAGAACGGAATTCGGCCTATCGATCTTTTTGACGCACATGGTCTTACTGTTCGTTTTGGTGGACAGGTTCCGAGTTTCGACCCCAAGCTCTACGTGCGGCCCCGAAAAAGTTTGAAGGTAATGAGTCGGGATATTCAATTCGGCTTTGCAGCAGCAGACCTTGCGATAGCCGATGCTGGCGTAGCAAGTGACCGCCTTGATCCGGAGCGGTTTGGAGTCGTCTTTGGTAATGACATGATTTATGCAGATCTTGATGATCTTGAAACGACCTACCGCCGTGCCAAAACTGCTGACGGCACATTCTCTTATGACCAGTGGTCTGAGGCGATACAAGAAGAGTTACAACCACTCTGGCTACTGAAGCACCTGCCGAATATGACAGCTTCACATATTGCAATCGCACAGGATGCTCGTGGTCCAAATAACACAATCGTGCTGGGTGATGTTTCAAGTCTGCTGGCTGTCTCGGAAGCTGCGACAGTTATACAGCGAGGCTGGGCTGACATTATGCTAGCCGGTGGCACTGGGAGTCGATTACACCCAACAGCACTGGTTGCCCGCGGAAATGCGTCGCTCTCAAAGCGGGGCGATGACTTTGAATCCGCATGCCGGCCCTTTGACCTGCATCGAGATGGGCTTGTCAATGGAGAGGGTGCCGCCGTTCTTGTCCTCGAATCGAGAGAACATGCTGAGAAGCGAGGTGCACAGATTCGTGGTCGAATTCTTGCAACAGCTGCATGCTGTGAACCACGAAAGCAAGAAGACCTTCCAACTGGCCGTGGCGTTGAAATGGCATTACGAACCGTGCTGAAGCAAGCTGGCCTTGATACCAAGACGCTTGGTCACATTAATGCCCATGGACTCAGTACCGGACCGATGGATAGTGCTGAAGCGAGGGCTATTGCAGCTGTTGTTGGTGATACACCTGTGACTGCACCAAAGAGCAACTTCGGCCATGCAGGCGCCGGCAGTGGCCTTCTTGAATTAGCAGCCAGTGTGCTGGCAGTTGAATCTGGAACGATTCCTCCGACACGCAACTATGAGACACCTGACCCAGCATGCCCAGTCAATGTGATTCATGAAAAGCCGTTGACTGGGCGGCCAAATACAGCGATCGCCATCAATTTCAGCACGATGGGACAAGCCTCTGCTGTGGCAATCACTGCCGACTGATTCGTTGCCTTCCCTGCTCCCTTCAGTCCCAAGTAGACGCACGAGGATGTACTATCCTGATCCTTTTTGTTGTATCCGTATCAACCGGCATAACCGTCAATCTGCAGTCTGGATTGAATCAGGGAATAACTCAGGTCGATCTCTCCTAAGTAAGGGCCCCACTCCCCACCACTCGTGGAACATTTCCTGTGAGACGTCACACAATCTTACTCGTTGGTCTTATCGTATTTTTTATTGGCATCCAACTGCGGATGGTTGAATCTTTTACGTTAAGTGACTTTTCAAGCCAGGTGGTGGCAGCTCAGATCACTCCTGACGAAACAATTACTCCAAATGCCTGGCAGGGTACGGCAAGCCGAAAGGTTGTCTCGCCACCCAGATGGCTTGGTCTTGCCCTCATGTCGGTGGGTGCTGTCTTGACACTTCGAAGCATGAAGCCACCAAAACTCGGCTTTGGCCAATAGCTGTATTGTGTCGTAACCTGTTGATTTTTTCTGTAAATGATTCAGATGGCTCAACTACACGGCTGAATGTTTTTAAAACAACTCTGGCGACATTTCACAATCGGCATCCGGACCAACTGCTTCACCAATTTCGTCCACGGGATGAAGGAAAAGATATTTCCATACTGCTTCGTGACGAAAGGCACCTTCTTCATTTTTAAAAGCGCTCTGTTTTGGAACAACACCGGAGTGTGCCTGTCGCACATTTCCTTTGAGGTCACAGTCTGTAATTAATTGTCGGGTATTTTTATACGGTGGAGATGACTTTTCGACATTGACGACAGCACCACACTGATTCAATTTGAGTAGTTGCCAAGATCGACAGTAGTGATCTTCCTGCCATCCTTTATCAAGCACGTGGGTAAATCCAAAGAAGCGGCAGGGCGGTGTCGCAGAGCGACCGCCCTGCCAGGTTTCTGTGTTATCGCGGGGCCCACAAAACATCACAACACGATCTACCGACTGATGCATTGAAAATCGTGCTGCAGTCGTTGAGCCATGAGAACTTCCCGCCATGATTACCCTTTCCCAC
The DNA here is from genome assembly GCA_039831725.1 of Pirellulales bacterium. Classification (GTDB taxonomy): domain Bacteria; phylum Planctomycetota; class Planctomycetia; order Pirellulales; family UBA1268; genus UBA1268. The sequence continues at coordinate 5,613 of JBDOMQ010000391.1, read as the reverse complement.
CGTACATCACGCTGATCGCTTGTGAGAAACTGTCCCCACCTCCCCTGCGGATTTGCTTTTTGTAGCCAACAGAGAAACTGCCGTGCACGCTCCTTCATTCCATCAGGCTTGGGAATATTGACAAGAGGACTGTAGTCCTCGCCAGTTGCTGCCTCAAGTCGGATTGGTCCAAGGACACCCCCCGCATCACGAACTTCGGGAGGCACCGTTCCAAACCAACGATTGGCATAATGAACTTGAATGCCATGAAGACCATACCCTGCAAGCCGGTCAAAAAGTTCTGGGCTATACGCCATCAACCAGATAACAAGCCGACGCTTTGAGGGAATGCGGGTATCAACAATGGCATGTTCTACATCAGCAGGTTTCCCAGTTTTTGGATCTGAGAAAACGAAGCCTAGTTCTGGATGCTCTTGTGCTGCTGCATCGATTTCACTTGCTCGCTGAGAAAGTTCGTACCGTTGGCCAGCTTCAATCGTTGCGACACTAGCCAAGACTGTGACAAAACAAAAAGCAACAAACCTCAATACTCTGTACATTTAAATCTTCCCTTATAGTTTGGTCTGTTGAGTTCAGCTATTCCAGGACTATATGTAACTCAATCAATAATCTGGGCTGAATACCATTGAGTTCTTGTTTCTATTGGATCCTTCCAAATTGGCATTAGAGTTTTTCCCAATATATAACAAGTCAGCCACATGGACTGCAGATCACACCCTTCCTGAATCTTTTAATTTAATCATGAAAAAAATAAGAATACTCGGCTGCGCGCTGTTTGCTCTCGCTATTCTCAGTAGTTCCGCTTCATCACATCCGCAACACACGGCACCGGCTCCAAACATTGTTCTGATTCTTGCCGATGATCTCGGATGGCAAGATGTTACCTGTTATGACATTGACGAACCCACCCCTATGGAGACACCGAATATTGATGCTCTTGCAAAAAAGGGGGTCAAGTTCTGGCAGGCATACTCACCCGCCCCAACCTGTGCACCAACACGTTGTGCAATTTTAAGTGGAATTCATCCAGCACGGGCTCAGAAGACACATGTTGTTGGTGGAGCACCGCCTGCACCACACCACCTCCGCGCCTGGACAATGATGGCCCCATGGTTTAGTGGTCGCATGCCGGAAGACACGTACACCATCGCCCGTGCTCTCTCTGACGCTGGATACGTCACTGGACATTCCGGAAAATGGCATGTCGCTATCAATCACAATGCATTCCCACAGCCACAAGATGTTGGATTTGATTGGACACGACACGATCTCGGTGTCAGTCGTGCCATGAAACCAGATCGCATGAGTGATTTTGCGACACGAAGGATTGACGATGCCTATCGTTTGGATGCTCAAGGATTTCCACGAGATCAGACGACTGAAGATGCCCTCACATTCATTTCTAATCAAAAAGAAAAACCTTTTTTCTTATATTATGCAACCTGGCTTGTGCACACACCGATTCAGACTCGAAGCAAGAATCTTCTATCGAAATATGTACAGAAACTTGGTGTGACACTTCCTGAAAATCCGAACCAGAAATGGCGCGGCACAGGTCAGACAAACCCCTTCTACTGTGCAATGGTCGAACAACTTGACCATTACGTGGGCACACTCATTTCATCTCTTGAAAATACTGAGGATCCACGCTGGCCTGGGCACGCACTTATAGAGAACACCTATGTGATTTTTACATCTGACAACGGCGGCATGGAGGGAAGCCCCACACAGATCATCACTGACAACTATCCACTGGATCGAGGAAAAATCTCACTCATGGAAGGTGGCACTCGTGTTCCGCTGATTATCACCGGCCCAGGAATACAGCGAGGCGTTGAGTCAGACGTCATGGTGAATGGCCTCGACTTCTACCCAACAATTTTATCCCTGGCTGGAATATCACCACCTGACGGCAAACATCTCGATGGCTGTGATCTCGCTGCATGCCTCAAACAGGATCCAACTGACCCTACACTTATCCGTGAACCTGATGGCGCCATCCGAGATACCATGGTCTGGCATTTTCCGAATAGCGCTGCACTCGAGAGCACTATTCGAATTGGTGACTACAAACTCATTCGCAACTATGACCATGTCAATAATCCCAAGAATGCACCGCTTGAGCTGTACCAACTTTATGAAACAGATCGAGAGAAGAAAAAGCGTATCGATATTGAAGAACAGCAGAATCTTGTCTCCACGATGCCTGAAAAAGCAGCCGCAATGAATCAACAGCTAACAGCTATTCTGACTGAGATGGACGCAAGTTACCCTTACTACAATCCCTACGCGCACAGGGCGCCGGCCTCAAAAAATGAGGCTCCGACAATAGTTTCCCATACGCAACGAGGAAATCGTATTGAATTTCAGTTGAAAGATAACGGGGCCAAGGTAGTTCATGCCGATTTGATTTACTCAAAGAATGGTGGAGAGAAATATGAAGAGTGGTTCCGGGGCCCGGCTACAATACAGACTGATGGCTCAGTGATTGCACAACTCCCAAAAGACACAACGCATTACTATCTCAACGTCATTGACGAAAACCAGTTTCTACGTAGCTATCCTGAAGTACTCGATCCAAGCCAGCCAAGTAAGTCGAAGTTGAAGAATTACGCGAAGCGGGCTTTGCACGTTTCACCTGAATGACTGTACTCACGAGAGTCATGCGTTGGCCTACGATGATCCAAAACGTTCTCCGTATCACGACAGATACATCTGCTCAATTACTATTCTTGTTCCAAAAACTCCAACTGAATGCATAACACACCAACAGCCCAAGACGTTTTAAAAAAAACCTTTGGCTATCAATCATTTCGTGGTACGCAGCAAGAAATTATTGAACGGACGCTCGCCGGAAAGCATAGTCTTGTTCTCATGCCAACAGGCGGTGGGAAAAGTCTCTGCTATCAGGTGCCAGCACTCGTACAGGAAGGTCTGACGGTCGTACTTAGCCCACTCATCGCTCTGATGAAAGATCAGGTCGATGCGCTCAATGCTCGTGGCATCGATGCCACATTTATCAACTCCTCTCTCACAAAAGAAGCACGGATCGCTCGCTATCAGGGAATCGAAGATGGCTCGTATCGCTTGCTCTATGTCACACCGGAGCGATTTCAGAAATCTGAGTTTCGTCATGTATTAAGTGGCCGCAAGGTGACGTTACTTGCTATCGATGAGGCACACTGCGTAAGCCAATGGGGACATGATTTTCGACCAGACTATACGCGAGTGGGTGAAATTCGTGAATTTCTTAATTGTCCCACCACACTCGCACTCACGGCTACGGCAACACATGAGGTACAGCAGGACATCGTCCACCAACTAGGCCTTGAAGAGGCTGATGTACAAGTTTTCCACGAAGGCATTGAGCGGCCCAACCTTGCACTGCTTGTGGAAGAGGTCTGGGGCGAAGACGATAAGTTGCAGCACATTCTTCACATCCTAAAAAAGTTTCAGGCCGGTGATGGCGGCCACATTATCTACTTCACACTCATCAAAACACTTGAACGATTTAGCCACTTGCTTGAGGAAGAAGATGTTTCTCATGGCTGTTACCATGGCAACCTACGACCAGTCGATCGAAAGAGAATGCAAGAACGCTTTCTTCGTGGCAAAGAGCCAATTGTTCTCGCCACCAATGCGTTTGGGATGGGGATCGATAAAGCCAACATTCGCACAGTCACTCATGCAGAGGTTCCTGGTTCACTCGAAAGCTACTATCAGGAAATTGGTCGGGCTGGTCGAGATGGATTCCCGTCACAATGCACCCTCCTCTACGACCAAAATGATCTTCCTATGCTTATGGAATTCATCCGTTGGGCAAATCCGAATGCTGACTTCTACCGTCAGATCGATCATGTACTCGACCATGATCTTGAAAAGGTGAATGCGTTTGGCATCGAGTGGCTGAATGAAAAAATCCTCGGCCGACAGGCACGCCATGATCGCCGCCTAGACAGTGCCCTCCTCATGCTCGAGCGATTTGGGGCTATTGAATTCAGCAAGCAGGTCGCCGGTACAGAAAAACAGATTTCACACTACGGAGGACTTCCGGAGTCTCTGACAAATGAACCGTCCCTTGCTGAAAAACTTCGGCGAGATCAGCAGAAACTACTTGCTATGGTTGAATACGCACGCTGCGAAACCGACCGACGTGAATTTCTCAATAGCTATTTTCTTGGTGCGCCAGACGCAGAGTAGTGCTTCGCTTTACACTGCGAGTTCCCAGCTACTCAAGAATGTTTAGCATCTCCTCAACTTTTTTTGAGATTGCTTTTTTCCCTTGAGCACGCTCAAGCTCATTTACTGATTGTTCCAACCCTGCTTTACCTGGATCAGCTGCCACAACCTTGTCAACAAGTTCTTTGGCATACTCGATCGAACTGTCAATCATTCCAGCATCGGCGATTTGCTCAAGAACATCTTGAAGTTGATTCGTAATTGAAGGAGGGGTGACACGAATCACTTTTTCACCACCCCCACATCCAACGAACAGGCTCAATCCGAGTACGAGGCATGCTATTTCTTTGCGCATCTATTTCTCCAAAAGTTGCATCAGGGACTTATGTTCCACCACCCCACAAAATAATTCTAAGGAAGCTTGGCTACGTTCCCATCCTGACGGGCACCAAGATTCTGCCACGTTGTGAGGTCGATAGTGTTGCTCACTGTATGCGTGGCACCATCAGCGGTCACTGTGTTCACCACACCAGGGTGCTTGCTTCGAGCGGGGTACACACCATTCCGGTCTGCTGAATCACCGTATCGTCCACCCGTCGCAAAAGACACATGTTTCCAGTTAGGCGGTGCGACTGTATTAAATGCTGACTTTGTTGGTATACCTCGCTGCCAATCTCGACCAGCATTACTTCGATGCCACGTCAACGCGCCGGCATCAGCTGCCTGACCCATGGTTTCAAGATTTGCAGCTGTTGGAAAGTTCGCACTACCCACCAAAGATATCTGAGCTGTTGTATCTCGTTCAAGATTTAGCAGCGTATCATCGTTATCACCTTTGAGACTCTCGGATAAAAGAATCGTGTTTGAAGTTCCATCGGTAATTTCTTCGAACGTCGTTGTGTTGTACTTCATAATTGGTCCATCATAGGGACCCGCTGTTGCGGGCCATAAACCGTTTGGGCCATTCCTATTACCAGGAGGACCATCGTTCCGATAAATATTGACTGTTGAACCTGCGTTGGCGACATAATTGATCCCACCGAATCGAGGATCTCCGTACGGTAAATCTGATGGACAGATAAATGCCGTAATAAATTTTCGGCGAATCGCAGCGGATCCATTCACTCCCGCGGTAGACCATTTATTCAAATCCATTGCATCGTATGTCGTCGTCTCTTCAAGCCATGGCAATAGCTGTGTCCATAAACTGTGTCCAAGCCACATGTTCCATGCTGGCGATCGATGACCTGTACCATTTCCAATGTTAACGCTCCGCTCTCCTGTTTGTGGATTTCCGTCGAACATGTACGAAGGAAAAGTTTTATTCGCGTCGTAATAATTATGAAGCGCAAGACCGTGCTGCTTGAGATTGTTCGAACATGACACACGGCGTGCCGCTTCACGCGCCTGCTGAACAGCAGGAAGAAGGAGCCC
>JBDOMQ010000032.1:0-8610 GCA_039831725.1 Pirellulales bacterium | reverse complement strand
GCAACACAGGTAATGGCACAAAAATTGAGCCCCTGTTACCCCACGTTGGAAATACAGCACACGCAACTAAAGGAAGAAGACAAGATTCTCGTGCCTCGCAGGCCATTTCGTCCGCCATGAACGCACACGTTCAACGCGGATATCCAAATGAACGACAAAACACACCGAGGACACAAACCGCCTGCGAATGACATTCCTGCCCAAAGCAGTAACTCGGTAATAAATCAGTATTTGACGCCGATGAATTTGGTTTTCAGCAGGGCAGTCAACGCAATGATATTGTTCAAAATTGACACAAATATTTAGACCGCTCCTATGAAATGAACGGCCAAGAGGTGGGTTACGGTTTTGCACATTTTGCAGTTGAGGTTCTTGCCGGCCAGGTCGGCCAGGCTTCTTGCCTTTGGCAAAGGGTGGGTATTACGAAAACATGCCCCCCTTACGACCCAATACGGGAACCACAATGCTAAACCTCTCTTGTCAATCTAATTTCTCAAGGTGTTGCGCCATTTACTATTCCGACTAACTGATTCTTCAGCATGGGATTCTGAAAATAACTTCGATGGAAATCACTGCCTATTGCTCATGGACTTCACTTGATACTCACACGCACACAAAACCCACGATTGACACTGAAAGGTCAGGGCCCATATGTCCACCCCAAAGGTCCCTATGAGCACATTGCAGAAAATCTCGAAAGAAACGAAGCTACGTAATGGGCTGTCGAACTTCTAGATAGGGGACGAGGATTGGGCTTTGTTTGATTTCATCACCACAACAACTGAAGGAACGATACACGCAGGAAGTTTTCCTCGACGCATGCCTTTGGGTGCCACATATTGAGCACCCCCGCAACGGAGCCGATTCAGTTGTCGCACAAGAAAACCTGAACACACATCTTGATACCAAGCCTTCTCAAACAAAGCAAAAAACAAAAAACCTAGCACTGGTTCATTTTCTGCCGTGGCGTACCTGCTCCAACTGTAGGAATATTCCTAGGGCTATTTTCAATCAAGCCCGAACTTTCATCATTCATTATTTTTACGGCAACTCGTTTATAAGATGGTGTACGAGAAAGTGGATCGACTCCTTTCGGAACCAGGACATTACTTTCTGGATAATACATCGCCACACACCCTTGGCGAATTTCTGGGTATGCTGAGATGGTCACCCTACGCATTTCCCCACTATCACTTTGAACGCGACAAAGACCTCCTTCTGATAGACCATGACTGTGAATATCGTCAGGATGCATTAAGACAACATCGCGCCGACTTTGATTTCGATACAGGTCTTCCTCTTCGTACACAACCGTGTTGAACTGGCCTTCACTGCGGATCGTCATTAACTGCATCCCCTCTGGCGCATCTGGCAAGTCATGAACATAAAAGATTGCTTTTCCACTTGCGGTAGGAAATATCGGCGTATCGAGAGTGCGACCAGGAATGGAGAACTCTTCTTTGGTTTGGTCCATCTTAGAAATCTGCTCAAGGCCTGGGATCATCCGGCCAATCGCTTGACGAATTGTGCTCGTATGTGACATTTCAAGCCAGTTTACTGGCCCACTTGTTCCAAGAATTCGGCAGCCCAGTTCCGAGATAATTTCGACTTCACTCCTCGGCCCGTAGTCAGCACTTTGCTCGTGTCTTGGTTTACCTCCATCAGAAAGTCGCACATAACTGAACATACTTTCCTGAGTCGAGGGTTCTGGCTCCTCGTCACGGGCGAGAACAGGAAGGATTATTGTTTCATCTTGTGCAAGCCCACTGGCATGCCCAGTATTCAACGATGTACTCATGTAAACGGTCATATCCGTTCGGCCGATCGCCCGTCTGGAAAAACTGGCATCCGGACTTGCGCCGTACAGATTCCCTCCCAAACAAAACGCAAACTGCATGTCCCCCCGATCAGCTGCTTCGAGGCACTCGAGCGTGTCGTAACCAGGAAATGTTGGCAGCGTTACACCGAGTTCGGATTCAAGCCGTTCAAATATTTTTTCTTTCAATTTTGGAGTCACACCCACCGTACCCATTCCCTGGATATTTGAGTGGCCTCGGATTGGCTGGAGTCCAGCGCCCGGGCGACCAATCATGCGTCGCATCAGTGCAAGTTGCGCAATAGCCTGCACAGTAGCTGAACCATGAAGATGATGCGTGACACCCATGGTCCAGGAAAAGACGGCTCGCTTCGACGCTGCATACTGCGCCGTGATATCGTTGATTTCCTCTTTCCCGACTCCTGACTTTTTAACAATCTCATCCCATGACAATAATTCAAGACGTTCGGCTAATGCATCCCAGCCCTGCGTGTGGTCAGTAAGAAATTCTTCATCAACAATCGGCTCAGACGTTTCTCCACGCCTCAAGGCATGTATCTCTTTCAAACGCTTCATGATTCCGTAAATGAGTGCAAGATCACCGCCAAGACACGGCTGAACATATGTGCTTGCAATTTTTGTTCCGAATAGCAAGCTCACGGGATCACTGGGAACGGAGAAATTCACGAGGCCGGTTTCAATCATGGGATTCACAACAACGACCTTGCCACCGCGTCGCCGAACCATCATCAGTGATCTCATCATACGAGGGTGATTGCTTGCCGGATTGCCTCCTAACAGCATGACGAAATCACTTTTCTCAAGGTCATCCAACTTAATTGTGCCAGCCCCTGTACCAATGACACTCGTAAGCCCAACGCCACTTGCCTGATGGCAGTAGTAACTGCAGTTGTTGACGTGGTTTGTTCCGTAGAGTCTTGCAAACAACTGCAAAAGGAATCCCGCCTCGTTACTTGAACGTCCTGAGAAATACCAGAAGCTTTTTTGCGGCTCTGTCTTACGGAGCTTCAGGACGATACGTTCCATCGCCTCACTCCACGTTATCGGTTGATAATGCTGACTCCCTTTTTTCAGCAGGAGTGGCTTTACAAGCCTTCCTGCATGTTCCAGCTGATAGGGCGTAAATTTGCTGAGTTGTGCGATTGAGTATGTTTGAAAAAAATTATCTGGGATCCCTCCCTGCATGTCACCCACCATGGCCTGAAAGGATTTCTTGCAGACTTCGGGGAAGTGGCCTGCCTCATTGACCATGCCACCAGCCTGCCCCCCCATGCCGAGAGCACATGTTTTACATGTATTTTTACTCCGCATGGCTTTCCACAGAGACCAGAAACCACCAGCATCGTATGCCTTCTTTAAGGTGTAACGTATCGCTCTCCAACCACCGCCGGTTCGTACTTTTGCCATGAATTCAAACTTTCGGTCATCTTTGGTCGTTGAATCACCCACTCAGCCCAAGCGGACAGTAACTGTCTTATCCTCTAAGTATGCATCGAGACCACGCTGCCCAAGCTCTCGACCAAATCCAGACTGCTTAAACCCACCGAAAGGTGCGGCCGCATCAAAGACGTCGTAGCAGTTCACCCACACTGTTCCAGCCCGCAATCGGTGCGCTAGCATATGGGCTTTGTTTACATCACGTGTCCATACTGCAGCAGCAAGACCAAATGTCGTGGCATTGGCACGACGAACTAATTCATCGATATCTGAAAACCGAAGAACAGATAACACGGGACCAAATATCTCATCTCGAGCAATGGTCATGTGATCCTGCACCTCTGTAAAAACAGTTGGTTCAACAAAAAACCCACGATCACCAACGCGTTGCCCCCCTGTCGCACAAACGGCTCCTTCCTCTTGCCCCTGCTTAATATAGCTCATGATCTTTTTGAATTGATCACGATCAACCTGCGGTCCCTGTTCTGTAGCCGGATCGAAAGGATTTCCAACCCGACGTTTCTTTGACAGCTCAACAACCTTTGCCACAAACGAATCATGAATTGAATCTTCAACAAAAAGCCGAGAGCCAGCGCAACAGCATTGGCCCTGATTAAGATGTATACCAATGTGGGCACCTTCTGCCGCGGCTTCTAAGTCAGCATCCGCAAGCACAATGTTTGGGCTCTTACCACCGAGTTCCAGCGTTATCCTTTTCATCGTGTCTGCTGACTGACGCAGGATTATCTTTGCTGTTTCACCCGATCCTGTGAATGCAATTTTGTCCACTCCGGGATGCTTGACGATTGCAGCACCAGCTGTTGGACCAAATCCTGGAACAATATTAATGACTCCATCAGGAACCCCAGCTTTCTGTGCAAGACGAGCTAAACGAAGGCAAGTCAGTGGCGTCTGTTCAGCCGGCTTCATGACAAGGGTACAGCCCGCTGCAAGGGCCGGGCCCCACTTCCATGCCACCATGAGAATTGGAAAGTTCCATGGAATGATTTGTCCGGCAACACCTACGGGTTCACGTCGTGTATAGCAAAGAAAATCACCATTTACGGGGATCGTTGAGCCATGAATTTTGTCTGCCCAGCCAGCGTAGTAACGAAGGCACTCAACTGCTAAAGGAATATCCACATAACGCGAATCTTTTAGCGGCTTCCCGTTGTCGAGAGACTCGAGGGCCGCAAGTTCATCAATTTCTGCATCAATAAGGTCGCAAAGACGGTGCATGATTTTGCCCCGCTCCCGAGCATTCATTCGAGGCCACGGACCTTCATCAAAGGCCCGACGGGCAGCTTCTACAGCTCGTTCAACGTCGGCCACATCGCCTTCTGCCACCTGTGCGATCACCTCTTCGTTTGCCGGGTTCACTGTATCAAAGATCTTTCCGGACTGGGCCGGATTCCACTGACCATCAATAAAGAGCTGTGTCTGCCGGATGGTCGGGTTGGGTATTAAATTCGGCATCTGCAACCTCGTTTTCTTGAAACTCTCAGAACGTCGTGACATTGCACCATGGCATGGAACAGTTGCCGAATGCATCCTACCCGCGCTATGATAGAATTATCAAAGGAGTACCTCTTGCCAATGTGGCATGGCTCCAGAATTGTTTGAAAAATGATGAGCAACGGGTTTCATAACTCGCTCATTGTCAGAACAGTACCTCATCCACATGTAGGAGTTTTCGATGGAGTTTCTGAAACCATTACAACGACTCACAGCCGGAACAGCGGCCATTGCCGTAATATTGAGCGCAAGTTATTGCATGGCAGACCTTGTGAGTGGCCCTCAACCAGAAGAAACGGTTGGTGCCTTCACCGTAACGAAAGCAGCTGGCAATCCAAGTGATGGCGTAGAGGATGGCAAACGACTTTGCTATCGCTGCAGAATGGGTAGTCGGCCAGTCGTAATGATCTTTGCCCGAACGGCCGATCAGCCATTGGCAAAACTTGTGAGCGAACTAGAAGGTGAGATCGAAGAACACGCTGATGCGAAATTATGCAGCTTCGTCAACATGATTGGTGGAGACAGTGATAGCCTGAAAAATACGGCAACAAAGTTCGTAAAAGACAATGGCATTCAAAATGTTGCTTTTGTTGTGCCTGAAGATTCTCAGAATGGACCAGATAATCTCAAAATTGCTCCAGAAGCCGACCTCACAGTCGTCTGCTACAAGAGTAGTAAAGTTGTCTCAAGTCATGCTCTGAAGAAGGGTGAATTGGACGATGGAAAAATCAGTGAAATTGTTGAAGCTGCATGTGGTTTGGTTGAATAACCGTATCCGTGATTTCCATCACCGTTTAAGCAGTATCTAAACACAACCAATGGCTCGGGCTTGCACAAGGAAGCCCGAGCCTGTTTTTTGAGTGCGAATTCTCTTCTACTACCATCTTTTCAATTCATAGATGCACTACTGAAAAGATGCGGTATAGTGGTTTGCGACTTAGGAGTGCTGTAAGCAAAAATTTGAAGAGGGCGGTGTAGCTCAGTTGGTTAGAGCACAGGCTTCATAAGCCTGGGGTCGCCGGTTCAAGTCCGGCCGCCGCTACTTGCTTTCAGCTAAAAACCAGGCGATTCCGCTCAAGATGGAACTCCGGTGCTGAACTCAGTTACCTCGTTCGCTTCGGGTAACTAAGTGGCTCGAACGCTCCCGGCTGCACCTAACCGTTTCTTTGCTTTCATCGGCATCTGCGATTAGCCTAACAGTTGTTCTGGTTAAGGAATCATTCCACAAGGCGGGATTCAATTGATGAGAATGTTTTTTTTTCGTAGCGTCAAGGTAGCTTATCGCAACCTGAACCAGCAGGCTTCAGGCAACTTTGAAACACTTGAAAATCGCCTCGCACTTGCTGCAGATGCAGGTATTCTCTCCCGCCCGCCATTAGAACAAACAGATTCAGTCTATTTAGCCGATTCGCTTATCGGTCCGCTACCGATAATAATGAACACGTCTGAGGTTATTGGAGACGAAACCAACAGCTTTGTTATTACCTCAGTCGCAAACGGTGTCGTAAAAAAATGGCTACCAGCTACTGAAAGCTGGGTGAATGTCTCAGCAGTCCCAACAACATCAAATCCGACTGAACTCCTCAACTTGCTCCAACTCCGCCTGATCCAGCAAGGTGATCGCATCAAGTGGATACCTGAGCAATCAACAAGCCCATCAGGATTCGAAAAGGCGTTTGATATTATTGGCTGGGATGATGGAAATCCAGTACATCCACCATCCAGCGAAGCACCCTCCGAAGTTCAAAATTTACGATTTGGCCAGTCAGAAAACGCGAATTCATTGACGGTTAGCTGGGACCCACCGGCATCGTTTGTGGGCTCGTTACATTACACCGTGACACTTGATAAGGGATCAACGAGCACGACCTTTATCACGACATCTACAAGCAAAAGCTTTTCAGATCTTGAAACCGGCGTTCCATACACATTCTGGGTCTGGGCAATAGATACAGACCCAGATACATTGACGCAGGCTACTGGGCCAACATCAAGCATTTCAGCAGCCCCGTCGAAAGACCAAACACCGACTTTCAGTCAGGTAACAAATTGGTCTGGTGACTATGATCTGACGTTTGCTGAATATGACATGGGACCAGCATCGGTGCCTACACTTCAATCGTTTGCCAGTGGCATTTACAACGATCAGTGGGTGCTCATTGCCGGTCGAACCAATGGACTCCATGGTTTCTCTGATGACGGGCTGGCCAATTTCCCACCGAAGTATCAAAACACAGATGTGTGGGTTATTGACCCCGTTTCAAAGGAGACATGGAGTCGCTCACTAAAAGACACTAGCAGCGGTCTTAGTTCGAGTGAAATCGACAGCTTGTCATCAACCAACACCGAGTCTTATCAGGATGGAGACACGCTATTTATGGTCGGCGGATACGTTTACTCTCGTGCGATTAATGACTTCACAACCTACAATGCGCTCTCAGCTATCCATCTTCCTACACTTGTAGATTGGGTCAAAGGGACAGATGAAACGCTTCACACGAACACCATCTTACAGGTTGCTGGAGAAGAGTCTTCTGACAACTCGTATGATGGCGGATTTTTTCAGGTGACTGGCGGAGGCTTGGAAAAAACAGGAAACCGCTATCAGCTTGTTTTTGGCCAAAAGTTTGAAGGGCCCTACGCCCACGGATCAACAACTTTTCAAGTCTATACCTCACAGGTTCGAAGTTTTGATATCGATTACGACTTCGCTGCTGGAACCCTTTCGTATAGTGACATTGAAGTTGCTCCTGCCGGTGGCGACCCAAGCCGGTTTCGTCGCCGTGATTTGAATGTGTTCCCAATTCTTTCACCCGACGGTCAGGGCGGCACCACCAAGAGCACCGTTGCATTGGCTGGCGTCTTCTACAATGGCGTCGGTGTGTGGACTGTGCCAGCTGAAATTGGTTCTAATGGCATTCCAACAACCGAAAACCCAACGACTGAGCCAGATGTTTTCAAGCAGGCTATGAATCAGTATGAATCTGGCAAGATTGGGCTTTACTCCGAGAGCTCTGAAGAGATGACCCAAGTCCTTCTCGGAGGTATTTCAGCGAATACATTTGACCCGGCTACGGAGCAACTGACATACGACGAGAACAATGGTTTTCACAGGCAAATAACTGCAGTGTTGCGGGATGCATCTGGCTCATATCAGCAACAGTATATAACTGAGTTCCCAGATATTTATGATGGCAATGGCAAGCTTCTCTACTTCGGCGCGAATGCGAGATTCTTCCCTGCTCATAATGTGCCCTTGCTAACTAACGACATCATTGACCTCGATTCTCTAACCACAGAAACTGTAGTTGGATACATGTTTGGTGGCATCGCTGCAGACCAACCAAACTTTGGAAACACCGTTGCCTCATCAATGATTTTTGAAGTCACCTATACTCCGCTGAATACATAGCCATATTTTGCACAAACTGCTTACAGCATGAATACACGTAGTCCATCCATTGAGCCGTTTGCTTCCTTTCGTCTGGTAATTTTTCTTTACTTCACAGTCGCAAAACTCATAGTGACACAATGAAGTCAATCCTACTTGCCTTACTAGTCATTCTTTCTGTTCACAATGCATTCGCTATTGAAGTGAACACTGATCGTCAAACCATTCTTGAATTAGGACAACTTGTAGCACCACCAGCGACCGTGGATCATGAAACTCATTCAGAACCGAGCAATATCCACTCCCTTTTTTTTGATTCACTTCCCTATGAAGGAAAGGCTACAAAGGCTTTCGCGTGGCTGGGCATTCCAGAAAAGAAAGCCGGGCAAGTAAAAGTACCTGGCATTGTTCTTGTGCACGGTGGTGGCGG
>JBDOMQ010000229.1:0-1823 GCA_039831725.1 Pirellulales bacterium | reverse complement strand
GATACCTTTTTGCGCAAGCACGAAAATGCAAAAAAGTGCCAGTACTATACGCAGCATCGAAGGGTGCTCCGACGAAGACTTGAGGGAAACACCCGCGTCGCCATTCGTTCAATCCCATGATTGTGAACGAACGCGGACCAATACGGCCGATCGGCGGGAACGCAAACAATAAATGTAGTATACCAAAAAGCATTACAAAACTTGGAGGAAATTCAAAACTATGCCGTGTTTGCCTCAACGCAATGTAAGCCAACTGCTAAAAATCAACCTGACAACACGATTATCCAAGACTGTTTTTTAGAAAGCAATTTCTATTCTGCAATTTCAGGTACTGGTGGGTGAAGTGCCTCGATCCGCTCTTGAAGCTCTCTCATCTCTTCCTCGAGTTCTTCGACGCGCTCGTTGAGTTCCATAAACCGTTCTCGAGCCTGGCCCAACATTCCTCGTGCTTGATGCATACGCTCTTCAATTTGCTCACGCAGTTCCTCATGTGCCCGATGAGACTGTTCCGCCATTTCTGCAGACTGTCTCATTTGGTCATGCATCTCATCTCGCATGTGACGATCGAAATCGTGTCGTCGATCTTCTTCCTTCATTCTCTCTTCATTTCCAAAGTGGTCTGGCCCATGTGGCGGCCGGTGACCATTAGGCTCGTGTCCGGCACCAACACGATGCTCAATACGGTCAAGGCGTGCAATCACTTCATCGAAGCGTCTCATCAATTGATCCATTATTGGTCCACCTTCGTTTCTAGGTGGTTTGTGATTGTGCATTGGCTCTCGGACACTACCAATTAAATTCTGTCCCACTTCCCACGGAAGTCCATTACCCTCTCGCTGGAACCGAGGAGACTCTTCAATAACCTTTCGCTGTGGCCGAGGTGACTCTTCAGCGCTCAGCCCCCACTCCGGAGCAAGGAAGACAATAGCGAGACCAGCCAGTATGGTGACTGTGACGAATGCTGTTTGTTTCATTGGAAATTCCTTTATGCAAGAATGGAGAAGAATCTTTTGTTTAGTAAACAGGGTGCTGGTGTGGTTGAGTAACGGAACAAAAGCAGTCAGCGAAAACTCATTGAGTTACCCCCCATCTTATGAACGAATCTACCTTGAAAAAGTTGCCCGATCCAGCACTTCTTGATTTTGGAGTTGATCACTCGGGAACTGGCTATCGTCTTGAAAACATGGGGGGTGTCGTTCTGATTCGGCCCCTCCCCTCGACAACGGCAAGGCGACAAAATCCAGAACTCTGGAAAGAGGCTCATGCCATTTTTCGAGAATCACGGCGAGGCACTGGTGATTGGGAGTTCACAGTCCCCCTGCCTGATCCGTGGCACATTGAGTTTCCACTTTACGGTGGTCCGCTAAAGCTTCATGTGCGACCATCACCGTCAGGGCAAGTTGGGGTTTTCCTAGAGCAGTTGCCTCAGTGGCAATGGCTTTCTGAAATAACGCCAAAAGGGAGTCGAGTGCTCTCACTGTTTGCACACTCAGGTGCAGCCACACTCGCCTTAGCTCAGGCTGGTGCTGAGGTAGTGCACGTGGACAGCTCGCGTCAATCGCTCCAACTAGCTCGAAGGAACGCCACGGCCTCTCATCTTGACGCCGCATCCATCCGATGGATCTGCGAAGATGCACAGAGATTTGTTGCACGAGAAAGAACTCGTGGCAACGTATACGATGGATTTGTTCTTGATCCACCCTCATGGGGTCATGGTCCCAAGGGAGAAGCCTTTTCTATCGACAGGCATCTTGTATCACTCCTGACAGACTGCGCACAGTTGCTTTCTCCAACGGCACAGGGACCAATTCTCCTCACTGCAC
>JBDOMQ010000320.1:0-1833 GCA_039831725.1 Pirellulales bacterium | reverse complement strand
CGGCTGGAATCCGATAGAAGGGCCTCCGCCACCTGATTCATTTGACGGTGTTGATTGTGTTTTTCATCTTGCTGGTGAGTCAGTTGCCGAGGGCCGGTGGACAACGTCACAGAAAGCCAAGATACGAGACAGCCGGATACTTGGAACGAAAAATCTTGTTTCGGGTATTTTACAAAATAAAACAAGTGTCAAGAAGCTCATATCGAGTAGTGCCGTTGGCTTTTACGGTGATCGAGGTGAAGAAGAACTCACTGAATCGTCACCACCAGGAAACGACTTTCTTGCTGATGTGTGTATTGGCTGGGAACGAGAAGCAGATATTGCTCGCGAACAAGGCATCCGCGTTGTCACAATGCGTACCGGAATAGTTCTCGGGGCCGGTGGTGGAGCGCTAGCCAAAATGCTAACTCCATTTCGACTCGGCGCAGGTGGTCCTCTTGGCAATGGGCGTCAGTGGATGCCATGGATACATGTTGCTGATTTGGCACGACTTTATGTACACGCCAACGAAAACTCCTTGTTAGATGGGCCAATGAACGCCGTTGCTCCCAATCCAGTGCGTAATAGTGAATTCACAAAAGCACTCGCGACACAACTAAAACGTCCTGCTTTCATGCCTGCACCCTACCTTGGCCTGCGGCTGGTCTTTGGTGAATTTGCCAAAGTACTGTTTGCCTCTCAAAAAGTCGTACCGCAGATTGCACTTGAAACGGGCTTTGGCTACCAATTCCCGTTCCTTAAAGAGGCTCTAGAAGATATTCTGTCAGTGTAACTCGTGTTGAGCCCACCCTCTGCTTAGCTTTCCACTAACTGCTTGATTTCAAGACCCGCCAGAGAACTTGGATGCCCCCAGCTACCACTGCACCAACCAAGCCAAGAAGTACCGAAAGCTGACTTATACCTTCACGAAACGAAAACTCCACAATGGCAGTTATTACGCTGATACCAACACCGAACAAGAGTGTTCGTACGGCCACTTGTAGCACTTCTGCCTGCATGTTTGATTGGTAATGCTCCAGACCACGTCCAGGTTGCTCCAAAACAATACCGTCATCACTGTTTTTAAGAAGATCCTCCCCAGAGAGCACCCATTCATCATGAGACGGAGCCTCCGGTGACGAACCTATCCAATTCATAACTATCTGCTGGGGGTTCTGCGGAAGCCAGTTACTCAGTGAATCGATTACCTCGTCCATAGACTGGTACCTATCATCTGGTTCCTTAAGAAGCATTCCGTAAATCACATCACAGAAGCCCGCACTGCTATTTTTTGCATTTTCTTGAATTTCATTTTTGCTGATTGGCTTCGAGTCGAGGTGTCGCCGAGCTTTGCTCCCACGATCTCCACCGGGGTATGGCGGCTTCCCTGTCACCGTGTAATAAAGCGTGCACCCAAGACTGTATATATCTGCTGTTGATGTTACAGATCCGGCACTTTTCTTAGTCAACTGCTCTGGTGCAATATAGTCGATTGTCCCAACTACACCATTAAACGAACTAGCCTCCCCGTCCGCTTCCGATCGAGCAAGACCAAGGTCGAGGAGCTTTACACAGCCATCAAAACCTACGAAAATATTCCCGGGCTTGACGTCACGATGCACAATTTTATTTTCGTGTGCGTACCCCAAAGCCCGTGCTGCTTGCGAGATAATTGAAGCAGCGACATCATCAGTCAGGCGACCATATTTCCTAACCAGACGATTGAGATCGAGGCCATCAATAAACTCTGTCACCATATAAAATACATTGCCATCGAATCCCGCATCAATTGCCCGCACTAAATTCTCATGATCAAGACGACCAAGCATGCGAATCTCACGACGGAAAGCGTCT
>JBDOMQ010000372.1:0-8789 GCA_039831725.1 Pirellulales bacterium | reverse complement strand
GGCTCATGCCAGCGAGCTTCGACAGCCCCAACCATTGCCTCAACGAGCCGCCAGTGTTCACTCGATACAGGCGCCTCGGCCAAAAGAAGTTGCCAGACGAGTTCAGCAATTGGACCAAAAACATCTAATTGAACCTGTCCACGCGCCGCATTTCCGACTCGCACTGGTCGCGAACCAGCATAGCCGGCAAGTTCAGCAATTTCTGCTTCGGCACCAACTTCGTGTCCAGTAACCGTATAAAGAGGCATTAAACGTTCTGGTGCTGCTGCACGATCAACAACAGCGAGCATCCAATCAAGGAATGCCATTGCTTCAGAAAAAGAACCGAGCTTCACCAAAGCCGATGCCGACATGGCGGCATCTCGAAGCCAGCAGTAGCGGTAATCCCAATTACGTATCCCTCCGAGGTGTTCAGGGAGACTTGTTGTTGCAGCAGCTACTATCCCGCCTGTCGGTCCGTAACAGAGCCCTTTTAGAACTAGTGCGCTTCGACGAACAAGTGGACCTTCACGCTTTGGTAGGGCTAATCGATCTGCCCATGATTCCCAATATAACTTGGTGCGTCGGTAACGTTCTTGAGGCGGCAGAGTCTGTTGTTCGCGGAGTGAGCCAGTGCCGTAACGTAGCTCCAGCCGCAGCGGTTCGCCCCGCAGGGTGACTGTACCAACAGCAGTCTGGTGTGAGCCCTCATCCAGAAGTTCCCATTCAACACCTGGTGCGCGTAAAACGATCGGATCAATCGTATCATCAATTTCGAGTCCGCCATCACGAATGACCAGTCGCGTCGGAAGCCTTCCAAAATCGAGTCTCGGTGCAAACGTAATACGAACTTCCCCACGCCCCTCAATTTGTCGGATTAAGTCCGTTCGGCCAGCACGTTGTGTGGGTTTTCCAGCGGAGCAATCCAAGAAGTCTGTTACCGTTAGACGAGGCCATGTTGTTTTCAATACAAGAGAAGTTCCGTCGTATTGCTGCTGAGAATTGTTATCTGGCAGCGCAGGTTCGATCGTGAAGTGTCCCGCAGCCGGACCGCCGAGCAACTCAGAAAATAATGCTGGCCCATCGACGCGAGGCGCGCACATCCAGCTGATTTTCGCACCAGGAGAGACGAGTGCCATGACTCGTCCGTCAGAGAGCAAAGCGTGTCGTTCTATTGGTACGGCATCAGCACCAGCCAGAAATGCTTCTCGTGCGCTCGCTAATCGAGCTAATCTTCTCGCGACCTCAGTCGGGTCATGAATTCGAAATGTGGCAGCACTCTCTCCAGTACCTACTTTTACAGACACATCTGGGCCATGCAGCCTGACAAAAGCATCTTCATCAGTTATGTCATCACCAAAATAGACTACCGCAGTTGCGCCCACACGATGGCGGAGCGCGTCAATGCAGTCTCCCTTTGATGTATGCACGACAGCTAATTCAATTACCTTTTTACCTGACTTAACGCGTACGTCATCCCATGTAGCTGCTCCTGCTAGTAGTTCATTCACAGCCTTTTCAGCCTTGTCATCTGCAACATTTCGGTAATGAAAGGCAATCGATGCAGGTTTCGTTTCAATATGAAAGCGCTCATCCTGAGCAGCAACTCGATGCATCTCATCGAGCACTCTTTGTCGTAATAAAACCTGTTCATTTGTAAGCGTACGTACAAAATCCTGATCGAACTCACTGCCATGAGAGCCAACCAGCATGATCTGTCCATCCAAAGAACTCAGGCTGGCAAGATCCGAAAGTGAGCGACCAGATATAACGGCGCAGTGTGTTCCTGATAGTGTGGCAAGAGCGCGAAGTGCGATGATTGATTCTCGCACTGGCTTCGCGTCATCTGGATTATCAACAATAGGTGATAGCGTGCCGTCATAATCAGTAGCGACGAGTAAGATTGGTACTCGTGCAATTGCCTCAAGGGCCTGGTCAAGATCATCTTCCATGATGTGCGTTGCGCCTAGTTCATTCCCGGTCAAGAGTCATCTCCAATGGTATAAAGTTCAAGATGGTAATCAGGGAGAGGAAGGGGTGGTGTCAATAGGTAATTGCATATTAGTCGACGAAGGGCGTGACTGCTCTGCCTCAAGGGCGTGGGTGAAGTCTGATGCCCAGGTGTATACGGTCCGTTTTCGAACTCGCTGCCGAAGGCTCCGCATACGGCGAGTCTGCTCTTGGGGAGACATCGTGATAGCTTTTTCAATGGTGGCAGCCATGCCATCGATGTCGTGAGGATTAACCAATACCGCCCGATCAAGTTCAACAGCTGATCCGGTGAACTCAGACAGAACCAATACGCCTTTTTCATTTTTTCTGCTTGCGACATACTCTTTCGCGACAAGATTCATTCCATCACGAAACGGAGTGACAAGCATGACATCAGCAGCCAAGTAATAAGCAACTAGTTCTTCGATAGGAAGGCTTCTTCGAAGGTAATGCACGGGCACTGCCCCTACAGTTCCAAATTCACCATTAATATGGCCAACAAGTTTCTCAATCCTATCCCGTACTTCAATGTATTCATCAACACTTTCACGAGACGGAACACTAACTTGAACCAACACAAGGTCATCTACGGTATGGTTTCCTTTATCAAAAATCTCGTACACCGCACGCAATCGCTGATCAATCCCCTTCGTGTAATCAAGGCGGTCAACACCAAGCATGATTGTCCGATTCTCACCAAGATCAGACCGAATGGCTTTTGCATGTTCAATAATCTTGGGGTCGCTAGCGAGTGATTCGATTTTGTCGTAGTCAATAGATATTGGATATTCCTTTGCAAGCACTCTTCTTTCATCAACGTTGACTGCTTGGCCACTTCCGCGATGTGACGTGTAACGATTAACAAGTCGAACAAAGTTCTGGGCTCCGTGACGAGTTTGGAATCCAATAACATCTGCACCCAACATGCCTTCAAGAATTCGTTTTCTCCAAGGTAGCTGAGCAAAAAGTTCAACGGGTGGAAAAGGAATATGAAGAAAAAAACCAATTCGAACATCAGGACGTAGCTCACGAAGCATTCCGGGAACTAGCTGAAGATGATAATCCTGAACAAGTACATGACCGTTAGGAGCTGCTTCGCGTGCAGCGTATTCAGCAAAGCGTTGATTGATTGCTACATAGGGAGCCCACCATTGGCGATCGTATTGAGGGGTCTGACAGGCATCGTGATAAAGTGGCCAGAGAGTACTATTCGAAAAACCTTCGTAATAGTCGCTTACTTCCTTGCTCGAAAGGTGGAGGGGGACGTTGTAGAGCCCATCATGTTCGAAAGGGCTGCAATCTGTTTCAGAGCTCCCGGCCCAACCGATCCACACCCCTTTATTTTCACGAAGAATGGGCATCAGAGCCGAGACGAGGCCACCAGGACTTGTCTCCCACGGACTCTCGGGAGACGTGCGATGCACAGGTAGTCTATTGGCAATGACGACCAGGTCACCACGCCTGTGATTTATACGTATTCTGGAAGTATTAGGAGAACCCAAGGACAATCCTTACTGTCAGGAAGCCATCGAAAGAATCCATAAGACTCTTCAACTGTGGCTGGAATGACACTGTTGCTGATTGGTGGGGGCGCAAACCTCTCTGAAATCATTAATATTCAGCAACAGTATACACAAGTTTGCGTTCTAGTTTGCGTTCTTTGAAGCCTTCCCTAGCCGAATACTCTCTGGCAGGTCAAACTACTAGTGATTCAGTGATGGAAATATTGTTAGTGGTTCGGCCAGGTGTTCGTAAGGAGAGGTGTGTAGATCGATGCGGGGCAATGATTTTGTAGAACCGTTAGGTATGCGTGTTCTGATTCGGAAAGATGAGAGCAGAAATCAGACTCGAGGAGGTATTGTCCTGCCAGATCAGGCTGAGATTCCAACGATTACAGGCCGAGTTGTTGAGGTGAGCCTTCAGATCGAACGCGATGCCGACTTTCCGATAGAAAAATATGACAAAGTTCTGTTCCATCCACGGAATTCAATACCAGTTGATTTTGAACAAGATAATCTGCTCTATGTCGTTCCTATTGAAGATGTCGTAGCGGTATTCCGTCGCGATGAGTCATCAACTCCTCAAAGAAGAAGCAAAACAGATCCTGAGGAGGAATAGCCATTTTTATTGCTGTAAGACATGCGATTTTTCCTAAGTAGGTTTGTGCATGTACTCCAAAAAATCAAGAAATAGATTTTAGGGTTTATCGAGAACCTTCTCTACAAAGTGACACACACTCGACCAGTAGAGAGAGGAACTAGAAATTGAGTTGTGATCAGTTTCAGGAATAACTTGTAGTGTTGCAATTTCTGGAGGAAATTTCTTCACTAATCGCAACGTATTTTCTTTTGGAATGATCTCATCATCAGAAGCAGCCAGGATAAGCGTCGGGCATTGAATTCCTGATGCAAGATCTATTGAGAGGTATGGATCGCTGAGTAGAAGCCGAATTGGTAGGAATGGCACGACTCGCCGGGCAATTGCTTGAATGCTATCAAACGGTGTAATGAGAAGGACTCCCTTTGGGTCAAAGTGTGCGGCCACTCCGATTGCAAGGCTTGTTCCCAGGCTGCGACCTACAACCAGAATATCCGAATGTTTGTCTTTGAGGTGTCTGTAAATGGCTAATGCATCGTGCCGTAGACCATCTTCTGAGGGGCTGCCTGTGCTGCCGCCGTAACCTCGATAATGCACCATGTAGATTGCAACATTTGAAATCCTTCGTGAATATTCAGGTAGAGACAACGATACATCCTCTGCATTACCACCAAAGTAGAGGATGGCTCGTGTACTCTTCGCGTTGCTCACTGAGAGCTCGATGATAGCCTGCTCAGTGTCTACCTGTATTTTGTTGACAGTATGATTTTGTCGCTGGCGAGGAAAGTAAATAAAAGAGCGTTGGGTGAAGAAAAAGAAGGCGCAGATACCCGCGTAAATGGAGGTGCAGATTATGAGCACGATAAATAACATTCGTCGTATGCCTGACATGCATTAAATTCGGGAACGGGTTTTCTGTAGGAATTTGACAAGCAAGGGTGGTCTTCAGAAGTCAACCCACACCATGCTTATAAAAAGTTTTTGGCATAACCAAATTTTTTTCCGTGGGGTCGAATGTCGCCCCGCACTCTTTCAGAGACGATCGCAATGCACTAAAGAGACAGCGAGTGAATAAAGCTAAAAAATGTGCCAGGTTTGGTCAAAGTTTTTAAAGCAAATTTCAGAGTTGTTGTGAGATATACGTAATGTGGTGCAGTGAAAAAAACGGAGAGGACGGGATTCGAACCCGTGGACCAGCTTTTGACCGGTCACGTCTTTAGCAAAGACGCGCATTCGACCACTCTGCCACCTCTCCTTATAGGAAAACTCGGTACTATCGAGCTCCTCTAGACGAGAATGTTCGAGCGAGTCATTCTGAGGCACTAGCAGATTACTTGCAAGGAGGTACTGGAGTGGCCGCATGGAAATGCCTGGTTTTACAATTTGCCGACACTATATGAACCATCTGTTGGTTTGCATTATTTCACTGTTTGGCAGTCAATCAGTCTTTGAAACAACTGTTTCAGGCAATGAGCCAGAAATAATGGTTGATGCGAGCGACGTGGCAGACCATATACAAGTGCTGGCGGACGATGCGTTCGAAGGGCGTGAGGGTGGCCGACGGGGTGGGCGAGCCGCTAGTAGCTATATCGAGCGAGAGATTATACCGCTCGGACTCGTCCCGGTTGGTGCTGGAAAGAGTTATTTCCAATCGTTTGCAACACGATTTGGGACACTTCGGAATGTTCTGGTAATGATTCCCGGTAGTGACCCATCTTTACAAAATGACGTTATTGTTGTCGGAGCACACTACGATCATGTGGGGTATGGCAACAAACGAAATAGCTTTGGTCCATTCGGATATGTTCACAATGGTGCCGACGATAATGCTTCAGGTGTGGCTGGTCTAATCAAAATAGCAGAAACACTTGCTGAATTACCTAATCCATGTCGCCGCACAATTCTCCTTGCATTCTGGGACGGCGAAGAGCAGGGCCTTCTGGGTTCAAAATACTTCATAAAAAATCGTCCAGATTGCATTAAGGACAAGAAAATCATTTTTTCAATCAATCTCGATATGATTGGTCGGCTTCGTCGCAGGCAACTCAATGTTTTCGGCGCGCGTTCGGCGACTGGTCTTGAGACACTTGTTACTCGTGCCAACAATCGGTCCGAAAAGGAATCACTCGAACTGATCTTCAACTGGGACATTACTCCAGATTCTGATCATTATCCATTTCTTAAGGCAAAAGTGCCAACACTTATGCTTCACACGGGCCTACACCCAGACTATCACCGTCCATCTGATGATGCTCACCTGATTAATGTCGAGGGCATTGAACCTGTCTTGATGATCACTCTTCAAGTTCTCTTACAAGTTGCAAATGATGTAGACAACACGTTTTCATTTCGTGAGACAGCATTTAATGAGTCAAATGCGTCTCGAAAAAAACTTGAAGAAAAAGCATTCTTGCCAATAGGGAGTCGTGGTCGCTGGGGTATTGGGATTCGAGATGATCCAGCAAATCCGGCTGCTCCGGTAGTCGTTGCGATTCGTAAGGGATCACCTGCGGAAAGAGGTGGCCTGCAGATTAAGGATCGGATTTATGAAATGGACCAGACACCAATTATTGATCAGAAAGATCTTATGAGGCGGCTTTCAGGAGTTTCTCATGACGAAAGCGTACGTGTGCTTGTGTCGCGACGTGGGCAGTTCCTGGAATTAACTTGGACAGAGTGAAGAGTCTATTACTTAGAAGATCCGTAGGTAGGTATTTTTGAGGGAGCCACGGAGGGATGCTAGGAATAAACGAGGAGTTAATCTTCTTCCTCCCAGTCGTCTTCATCTTCATCTTCCCATTCTTCTCCCTCTTCTTCTCCCTCTTCTTCGTACTCGTATTCATCGTCGGACTCATCATCAACTTCTTCCCACTCTTCGTCTTCTTCTTCTGATTCTACATCGTCTGATTCGTCTTCATCTTCTTCATATTCGTCCTCTTCATATTCATCTTCTTCCGACTCTTCGTCTGCTTCATCATCTTCTTCAAACTCTTCTCCCTCTTCATCATCATCTTCGAACTCTTCGTCCTCATATTCTTCATCATCATCCCAATCTTCATCTTCATCTTCATCTTCAGAAATGATGGTCGAGATGGAATCTAGATGATCTTTTTGCGTGCCAAATAAATCATCTGCCAACAATAATTCGGGGAGTTCGTTCCAACAGAACATCTCTTCACGAAATTGATCTTGTTGCTTACCGGGATTCAGAACTATTGCCACAGCTTCGTCTCCTAGAGTCGATACACGATATTACTTGAGGGAAAATACACCACACTAAATTTTGAACGATAGTCAGCTTTTTAACCAAGACCTTATTCTACGAATACAAAATCAAAAGGATTAGGTTAGCGAATTCTTCTAGAAAAAAAATTGTACTCCGACAAGTCGTTGTCGGCTTTTTTGAAACATAACTTGCGTGCTTAATTTACATAAGAACAATGGTTTGGTCGCCTATTTGGTGTCCCTTGGGCAGGGTTTCGTCAAAAAGGGAATGACGCCAGGACGGTTCGGCAATATGCCAACGGAAGGGTCGCTGTGCAAGGACTAGGCTGATTATTGCCTTAGTCGCCGTTATTTTCAGGATTTAGGGGTCCGTCTGGTGGAGATTCTGGGTCCATAGCGGGAAGCTCTTCGATTCGCCCTAGACCGAATATCCGTAGAAAATAACGGCTCGTGACGTAAAAATTTGGCCGTCCTAGATCGTCACTTCTGCCGCCAATGGCGATAAGGTCTCGGTCAAGAAGCTGTCGAAGCATTTCTTCAGAGCCAACACCCCGAATCGCTTCAACTTCTGCTCGGGTAACAGGTTGGCGGTATGCGATTATTGACAGTGTTTCCATTGCAGCGTTCGAGAGCCTGTTCTCCGTAGAATAATCAAGTGTTCGCCGTACCCACGGCCCAAACTGCGGCCGGGTAATCAGTTGAAATCCTCCAGCGAGATGTTCAATGCGAAAAGCTGTTCCAGAATTGTCAAATAGGGTATTGAGTTGTTTAAGAAGGGAGCGAGCGCGGGTCGCATCAGAAAGCCGTGCGAGTTTTGCCAGACGTCGTATTGGAAGTGGTTCACGCGCAACAAAGAGAGCGGCTTCAAGCCGTGCTAGTTCGTGACTCCGAAGATACGAAGCAATGGCTGATGACTTTTCACGGCTCTGCTGTTTTTGAAGGAAAGTAATACCCCAACGACGGGGTTTGGTACAAAAAAAAGTTGGTGGGATTCGATTAACAAGTCGTGTGAGAGATCGTTGAGGTAGCCATGGTGATCTCTGCCTCGCTTTTTTACGTATCAGAGAAGAAACGAATCGTTTCATCAGAACTACTTCTTTAAGACCTGAAAATGTAATTTATCTCGGACGTGCGGAAAGTTTCTGGCATGCAAAATAGAGCGTTATTGATACGATAGAGTTTCCGTTGACTGAGCCGTAATATGAACAGAGACTCGTTGTTGCCAGTGGCGTACCTGTTGCAGCAGCTTCTCGAGTGTTGCAGATTCAGTCAACGCCCGGGCATGAAAGAGCCGTTGTAGTTCACCTTGAGTGTCGACTGAAATTCGACAGCTGCCATGGTATCCACCACTACTATCAGTTGCTGGCTCGACAAGAAGGCGGTGTACTCCAGCCGCGATTAATTGATTTCGGCAGGAAGAGGCAGGTGTCTCCATCTTGGTTGGGTGCTGGGGATGGTGTGACAAAGCGGATTCAGTTGAAGTATTGTGCTTGTTT